>JBEBBB010000259.1:0-3346 GCA_041158605.1 Pseudomonadota bacterium | reverse complement strand
AAGCCCAAAATGTCGATGGGTGCTTTGACCGCGCTGGAGGTGATGTTCACAATGCGGCCAAACCCCCGGTCCGCCATGCCATCCACCACCGACTGGATCAGGCTGATAGGCGTCAACATGTTGGCGTCCAACGCGGCCAGCCAGGCATCACGGTCCCATTGTCGAAAGTCGCCCGGGGGAGGGCCGCCGGCATTGGTCACCAAGATGTCGACAGTGGTACCCGGCCCACCCGGTGCTGTCAACAAAGCGGCGCGCCCCTCAGGGGTGGTCACGTCGGCCACCACAGGCACCACCTGGACACCAGGTGCCAGCCCCCGCAAACGGGCGGCGGCCTCAGACAAGGCGGGCTCGCCCCGGGCGGCGATCACGAGGTTGACGCCCTCTTGCGCCAGTGCCTGGGCACAACCCCAGCCCAGGCCTTTGCTGGCCCCACACACCAAGGCCCACCGGCCCGCAATACCCAAATCCATGCCCACTCCTTTGATGAAAAATCAGTTTTTTTGGCGCGACACCCACAGCACACCCGCCACCACCAGCGCGGTACCTACCACCACCCAAACGGTCAAGGGTTCACCGAGCACCAACACGCCCAAAACGATGGTGGACATGGGGCCCACCATACCGGTCTGGGCAGCCAACCCGGCCCCCAGGCGCTCTATGGCCATCATGACCATCACCACTGGTGCGGCGGTGCACGCCACGGCGTTCAAAACGGACAAGGCAAGCACCTCGGGGGCAACCACTGCAGCCGACCAAGGTCGCAGCAACACAAACTGCAACAAACACAACAAACAGGCGATGGATGTGGCCCACCCCACCAGGCGCAAAGAACCCAAACGTTTGACCATCTCGCCGCTGTAAACCAGGTACACCGCGTAGCTGACGGCACTGCCCAAAACCAGCAGGGTGCCCCACGCGGTTTGGGCGCCATCAAGCCGCAGCTCTTGCCCGAACACCACCAGCACCCCGGCGTAACTCAGGGCCATCGCGCCCGCCTGGCGCCAGGTGATGCGGCGCCGGTACAACACCCACCCCAGCAACAACACCAGGGTGGGGTTGAGGTACAGGATCAACCGTTCCAAACTGGCGCTGACATACTGCAAACCCCAAAAATCCAAAAAGCTGGCCAGGTAATAACCACTAAAACCCAAACCCAACAAACCCCAAAGGTCCTGGGAGGTTAAGGGCTGGACGGGCGTGGTGGATCGGTAAGTCGCCCACCAAGCCATACCGACAAAAAGGGGCAAGGCGAACAACATGCGGTACATGATCAGGGTGACGGGATCGACACCGTAGCGGTAGGCCAGTTTGACGATGATGGCCTTACCGCTGAACGCCACGGAGCCAGCCACGGCCAAAAACAGACCGGTGCCCAGTTGGCCGTTGTCTGGGGAGCCATGCGGGCGTGGCATGTGTTTCACCCCACGGCCGGCTTAAAAACCCGCAGCCATTTGGGTGCTGGCAAACCCCAACGGTCTCGAACCACCTCGGCCCGGTCGAGCAACGCCATGCGGGTGGGGTGTTGTGGGGTGCGCAAAGCCAACACGATGGTGTTGCCCTCGCGGGTGGGCCGAAAGGCCCACACCGCCTCGGCACCAAACACCGAGCAAATGTGTTGCAAGGAGCGCTCGTAACTGGCATCGCGGCCAAACAGGTTCACGGTCATGGCCCCCTCATCGGTGAGGAGGGCCCGGCAATCGGCATAAAAGTCGGCACTGTCGAGCACCGGTGCCGCTGCCTCGTGGTCGTAAAGGTCCACCTGCAACGCGTCCACGGTGCCATGGAAGGGGGGATGGGCGACCACCTCTGCGGCGTCGCCCAACACCACCCGCAAACGGGGCCCATCGGGGGGCAACTTGAACCAATGGCGACAGGCCGCAACCACCTGGGGGTTGATTTCAATGGCGGTGGTGTCCATGCGCAGCTTTTTGAAGGCGAACTTGGTCAGGGCCGCAGAACCCAGACCCAATTGCATAGCGCGCCGCTGGGGCACGGTCTGGGGGTCTACAAACAACAACCAGGCCATCATGCGTTGAACGTATTCGAGCTCGATGTCAAATGGGGCATCGATGAGCATGGAGCCTTGTATCCACTCGGTACCCAGGTGCAAAAACCGCACCTCGCCGTCTTCCGAAATCGACACATCGGGCAAAGCGTTGGAAGAACTGGTGGCCATCAGTCCCCCTTGGGTGCCAAACCATGTGTGGCCAACACCTCACGCCAGGCCGCCACCTTGCGGGCCAAAGACCAGCTGGCATGGGCAGGGCTGCTGGAAGGCAGGCGGTACACCTGCCACCCCAGCGCCCGGGTCACGCGCGCATGGCGCCAACTTTCCCCACCGTTGTGGGCCACCGCGACCAACTCCGGGCAACTGGTTTTGAGAGCAGCCAGGTCGTTGGGTACCGGGTCTTGAATGGCGGCATCAAGGCTGCCGGCACGTTGGCAACTGGCGTAAACATCCCAGACACCCAGCTGGTGGTCCAGCAGGGCTTGGGTGCGTTCAGGGTAGGTCATGTCGATCAGGGGCAGCTTCCACAGCGCCCCGAGTATGGGCCAGAAATGGTTGCGTGGATGGGCGTAATAACGCCCGTGGGCCAATGATGTCACACTGGGAAAACTCCCCAACACCAGCAAACGGGTGCGGTGGTCCAACACGGGCGCCAAACCCTGTAGAGGAGTTGATGCAACCATCACCCACCCCCCAACAGACCGCGCAGCTTGGGCAGAACCGCACACGCGTTGTGGGTGGTGGCACTGGCCAAAGCCTCGGGGCTTATCCCCCGCAAAACGGCCACCACGGCACCGATGCGGGGCAACTCTGCGGGTGTGTTGGGCGCGGGCACACGGCCGGCCGCACGGTCTGCGACGGTCACGTAGAGCCACTGGGGCGGGATATCGGGGGCATCGGTTTCCAACACCAGGTCGGTCAAGGGCCTGTGGGCAGCCAGGTGCCGGAGCCGGTTGGCGGCGTCAAAAGTGGCGGCCCCGCCCAAACCTAGTTTAAAACCCAGGTCAACCACCTGCTGGGCCTGCTGGTCGCTGCCATTAAACGCATGGGCGATGCCGCCCACCGGTGCGCCACCACGGCCTTTGGACAAGCGCCTGAGACCTTGCACCACCGCATCCACAGAGCGCCGAACGTGCAAAATCACCGGCAACCCCAACCGGGCGGCCAGGTCCAGCTGGTATTGGTAAACATGTTGCTGGCGGGCCCGCATGGCAGGTTCACACAAGGCCGGCACAAAAAAATCCAAGCCAATCTCCCCCACAGCCACCAAACGGGGGTCGTGGATGTGGTGCAGCAACGCCTGCTCCAGCCGCAACAGATCGGCATCGGTCGCTTGTG
>JBEBBB010000258.1:0-3361 GCA_041158605.1 Pseudomonadota bacterium | reverse complement strand
GGCCCGTGTCGGCCATCATCCAGAAGTTGTCGGACTTGTAGCGTCCGCCCTTGTTGTCACCGATGCGGATCACGCGCTCGGGCGGCAGGCCAATTTCTTTGGTCCAGATGTCAAACGCTTCGTCGTCTTCGGCGTACACGGTGGCCAGCAGACGCTCTTTGGGCAGCTTGTAGACCTCGGTCAGCAGTTCCCAGGCCCACTTCAGGCTTTCGCGCTTGAAGTAGTCGCCAAAGCTCCAGTTGCCCAGCATTTCAAAGAAGGTGTGGTGACGGGCGGTGTAGCCCACGTTCTCCAGGTCGTTGTGCTTGCCACCGGCACGCAGGCAGGCCTGAACAGACGCTGCGCGCACGTAGTTGCGCTTGTCGGTGCCCAAAAACACGTCTTTGAACTGCACCATGCCGCTGTTGGTGAACATCAGCGTGGGGTCGTTGCCGGGCACCAGCGGGCTGGACGCCACCACGGTGTGGCCCTTGGAGGCAAAGAAGTCGAGGAACGTCTTGCGGATATCGGCAACGGAGAGTTGGGGTGTCATGGTGGGCTCGGAAACGTGAAAACGACCGGCGATTCTATCGAGCCGGGGGTTTCACAGACCCACTGGCACGGCTAGGGTGGGCCGTCTGGCGCCGCAGCCGGGTCCAGCCTTTGCAGCAAGGTGTCAAGCACGTCGTACACCTGCTGCAAGGCTTGCACGCCCACCAGGGCCTCCAGTTCGGCATATTGCTGTTCCACTATGGCGGTCATGCGCGCACCCAGCGCCTGGGCTTGCGCCGTCAGCGTCACCTTCACGCGGCGCTGGTCGTGGCCCATACGCTCGCGGTGGATCAGGCCCGCTTCTTCCATGCGCGCCAGCACGCCGGTGATGCTGGGGCTGGAAATGAGGCAGCGCTCACACAGCTGGCGGGGCTCCAGCCCGTCCTCGCGCAGCAGCTCGCGCAGGATGCGCCACTGCTGCTCAGTCACACCCTGCTCGTTGAGCGTGGGGCGAAAACGCTGCATCAACGCTTCACGGGATTGAAGCAAGAGCTGGGGCAAATTGCGGTGCCTGAGCGGGTGGGTCATGGGTGGCAGACGGGTGGAAACGTATTGACCACTAATGTATGAGTGAATTACATTGCACACATGTTAGTGAATTCACCGGAACACACGCCCACATGAACGCCAGCACTCCTGTTTTCCGTGGCACGGTGTACGGCACCCTGCTCAACCACCACAGTGCCCTCGCTGCCCTGGGCGACCAGGTGCACGCCGCGCCCTACAAGGCGCCGCCCAAAGCGCCGGTGCTGTACATCAAACCCCGCAACACCTGGGCCCAGCCCGGTGCGGCGGTGGTGGTGCCCGACGATGCGCCCGAGCTGGAAATGGGTGCCACGCTGGGCCTGGTGATTGGCCGTACGGCGTGCCGCGTGACTGCGACGGATGCCCTGAGCTTTGTGGCAGGCTATGTGGTGATGAACGACATCAGCGTGCCGCACGCGGCCGTGTACCGACCGTCCATGCGCTTCAAATGCCGCGACGGGTTTTGCCCCATGGGGCCTGTGGTGCCAGCTTCGGCCACGATCAACCCGGACGCGCTGACCATCACGGTGGCCATTGACAGCACCGTGGTGCACCGCAGCAGCACGGTGGGGCTGATTCGCCCTGTGGCCCAGTTGCTGGCCGACGTGACCGAGTTCATGACGCTGCACCCCGGCGATGTGCTGGCTGTGGGCGTGGCCGCCGGTGCCCCGCTTGCCCGCGCCGGGCAGCGGGTGAGCATTGCCATTGAAGGCATTGGTGAGTTGGAGCACACGCTGGTGGCAGAAACCGCAACCACCGCCGCAAGCGCCCCGGCACAACCTGTTTCCCCCCAGCACGGCAAATCGGCCCGAGTGGCTCACGGCGGCGCCATCCACACCGCCACCCCGCACCCCAGCGGCGTACAACTCGCCGATGGCCGCGTGCTGCCCGAGGCCAACGTGGTGTGGCTGCCCCCTTTCGAGGCAGGCACCGTGATTGCGCTCGGCCTGAACTACGCCGACCACGTGAAAGAGTTGTCCAAAGAACTGACCGTGACCACGCAGGACGAACCCCTGGCATTCTTGAAAAGCGCCAGCGCTCTCATAGGCCACCGGGCGGTCACCCGCCGCCCCGATGGTGTCGCCTTCATGCACTACGAGTGCGAACTGGCTGTGGTGATTGGGCGCACCGCCAAAAACGTGCGGCGCGAAGCCGCCATGCAGCACGTGGCGGGCTACACCGTGGCCAATGACTATGCCATCCGCGACTACCTGGAAAACTACTACCGCCCCAACCTGCGCGTCAAAAACCGCGACGGCTGCACCGTGCTGGGCCCGTGGTTTGTGCCTGCTTCGGAAGTGCCCGACCCGCACAACCTGGCTCTGCGCACGCTGGTCAACGGCGTGGTGACCCAACAAGGCAACACGGCTGACCTGATTTCGGACATCCCAGCGCTCATCGAATACCTCAGCGGCTTCATGACGCTGCAACCCGGCGACGTGATCCTGACCGGCACGCCCGACGGTGTGGTGAACGTGAACGCGGGTGACGAGGTGGTGACGGAGATCGACGGCATTGGCCGGCTGGTCAACACCCTGGTGGGTGACGAAATTTTCAATGTTTAAGTGCCTTAGCGCTTATCCATCAACACTTTTGAGCTATTGAAAAAGCGACAAACAGGAACCACCATGCGCATCAACCATTTGATCAATGGCCAGCAAGTTGCCGCCAGCGATTACTTTGAAACCGTCAACCCCGCCACGCAGGACGTGCTGGCCGAAGTGGCCAGCGGCACTGCCGCCGAGGTGAACGCCGCCGTACAGGCTGCCAAAGACGCCTTTCCGGCTTGGGCAGGCCGCCCGGCCACCGAGCGCGCCAAGATCATGCGCAACCTGGGCGAGCTGATTGCCAGGCACGTGCCCGACATCGCCCAAACCGAAACGAAAGACACCGGCCAAAGCATCAGCCAAACCGGCAAACAGCTGGTGCCCCGCGCGGCAGACAACTTTCACTACTTTGCCGAAATGTGCACGCGGGTGGACGGCCACACCTACCCCACCCCGACGCACCTGAACTACACGCTGTTCCACCCCGTGGGCGTGTGCGCCCTCATCAGCCCGTGGAACGTGCCTTTCATGACGGCCACCTGGAAAGTGGCACCCTGCCTGGCATTTGGCAACACGGCCGTGCTGAAAATGAGCGAGCTCAGCCCACTGACCGCAGCCCGCCTGGGTGAACTGGCGCTGGAAGCCGGTGTGCCCGCCGGCGTGCTGAACGTGGTGCACGGCTTTGGCAAAGAGGCGGGCGAACCGCTGTGCGCCCACCCCGATGTGCGGGCCATCAGCTTCACTGGCTCCACCGCCAC
>JBEBBB010000257.1:0-11154 GCA_041158605.1 Pseudomonadota bacterium | reverse complement strand
CGGTGACACTGGGCAACAAAACCACAAACTCATCACCCCCCAAACGGGCCAGGGTATCGCTGTCGCGCAGGGTGGTGTTCAAACGCTGCGCCACCTGGTAAAGCAGGCTGTCACCCACCGCGTGACCCAGTGTGTCGTTGATGTTTTTGAAACGGTCCAGATCCAAAAACAGAATACCCAGTTTGTGCCGGTTGCGCTTGGCGTGGCGCAGGGCTTGCGCCAGCCTGTCGTTGAGCAGGTTGCGGTTGGGTAAGCCCGTGATGGTGTCGTGGTGCGCCATCACCCGCATACGGGCTTCGACCACCGTGCGTTCGTTGACCTCGGCAAGCAATTGGGTGTTGGCCTGTGCCAGTTCAGCGGTGCGGCGTTGAACCAGGGCTTCGAGGTCGGCCTGTGAGCGTTGCAACACCCGCTGTGCTTCGATCTGGGTAGAGATATCGTGGGCCATGCCCAAAAAACCGGTTTCCCGACCTTGTTCGTCTTTGAGGGTGGTAACGGTCAGGAGGACGGTGAACCGGTGACCGCTTTTGTGCACGTAGGTCCAGGGTTTTTGATCTTGCCCATCCCGCTGGGCCTTGGCGTGGAACACCGCAAAAGTGGGTGGTACCGCTTGACCCAGTTCTTTCGAGAGTTCGGTGGCGTAGGTTTCGATTTCTGTTTGGAGGTGGAACAGAGCAGGCGTGTGTCGCCCCACCAAATCAGCGGCGCTGTAGCTCAGCATGTTTTCGGCCGCAGGGTTGAACAGTTGGATCAAGCCTTGGGTGTCGGTGGCGATGATGGCCACCGAGGCGCTGCTGAGCACCGCGTTGTTCAATTCGGTGGCCTTGCGCAGCGCCGCCTCGTTGCGGACGCGCTCGTCGATGTCCTCCAGCAACCATAGGCTGTCGGGCGCGTGGTGCCCCGCCCCGACAGACAATGCCCGGCCCGTCATGCGGACCCAAAAACGCTCGCCACTGGCCCGAACCATCTGCAGTTCATGGGTCAACGCGTCGTTGTTGGCCAACGCGGGGTAAAGGTGTGACCCTACCCACTGGTAGCTCCGGTCGTCGGGGTACCAGCTGCGGGTGCTGTCGTTCAACAGCGTGGCTTGAGGGCGGCCCAGCATGGCCGCCAGCTGGGGGTTGCAGCGCAACACGTGCCGGTCACGCAGCACCACCATACCCAGGCCAGCCGAGTCGAACACCGCCTGGTTTTCTTCGAGTGCCGCTCGAAGTGTATCGGCCTGCAGGTGTTGCTGTTGCCGGTCGGTCAGTATCCAAAAGGTGGCTTTGCTGGTGTTGTCTGGGTCCAGCACATAACCCACCAACTGCACCCAAAACAAACTGCCGTTTCGGCGCCGCATGGTGATGTCGACGTCGACCGCGCGCGCCTGGCTTAGCAGCGGGCCTGCCAGGTGTCCCAGCTCTTCGTAGGCGGTTGTTGACGGGTACAACTCAACCGCTGGCAGTCCTATGGCCTGTTCCAAGGTGTAGCCGAACATCTCCAGAAAACAGGGGTTGGCGTCAACGATGTGCCGGTTCACCGTGATGATGATGCCGACCGGCGCGTTGCGCTTGAGGCCCTCCAGACGCAACAGGGCGTCTTTGAGGGCGGCTTGTTGGGGCATGGGGCGTGTGGCCAAGGTTTATTTGGACAAGGTGCGCATGGCCTCTTCAAGGCCTTTGAGGGTCAGGGGGAACATCCGATGGCCCATCAGTTGTTGGATGATGGCTATGCTTTGCCGGTACTGCCACACCCCAGCCGGTTCGGGGTTGATCCAAGCGAAGTGGGGGAAGGCGTGTGTGAGGCGTTGCAACCATTCGGCGCCAGCCTCCTCGTTGTTGTATTCCACACTGCCACCAGGTTGCAGGATTTCGTAGGGGCTCATGGTGGCGTCGCCCACAAAAACCAGCTTGTAGTCTTTGTTGTACTTGCGGATGATGTCCCAGGTGGCGTGTTTTTCGGCGTAACGGCGCCGGTTGTTTTTCCACATGAAGTCGTAGACACAGTTGTGGAAGTAATAAAACTCGAGGTGTTTGAACTCGTTTTTGCTGGCGCTGAACAACTCTTCCACACGCTGTATGTGTTCGTCCATGGTGCCACCAACGTCCATCAAGAGCAGCACTTTCACGTTGTTGTGTCGCTCGGGCACCATTTTGATGTCCAGGTACCCCGCGTTGGCTGCTGTGGAACGGATGGTGTCTGGCAGATCCAGCTCCAGTTCATGCCCTTCGCGTGCGAATTTGCGCAGCCGGCGCAGTGCCATTTTGATGTTGCGCGTGCCCAGTTCTTGGGTGTCGTCGTAGTCCCGGTAGGCCCGCTGCTCCCACACCTTGACGGCGCTTTTGTTGCCGCCTTTGCCGCCTATGCGTATGCCCTGTGGGTTGTGGCCCCCATGCCCAAACGGGCTGGTGCCTCCAGTACCTATCCATTTGCTGCCGCCGGCGTGCCGCTCCTTTTGTTCTTCAAGCCGCTTTTTGAGCGTGTCCATCAACTCGTCCCAATCCATTTGGGGCGCGTTTGCTTTTTGTTCGTCGCTGAGCAGCCGCTCGATTTCTTGGCGCAACCAATCGGCCGGTACCGCCTTGGTGAAATCGGCGATTTGTTCAATGCCCTTGAAGTAGGCCCCAAAAGCCCTGTCGAACTTGTCAAAGTGTTTTTCGTCTTTGACCAAGGTGGTTCGGCTCAGCACGTAAAAATCGTCCATGCTGCAAGCGTTGGGGTTGTGGGGGCCCACCACACCGGCTTGGAGTGCTTCCAGCAGGGTCAGGTACTCCTTGACGGACACCGGCAGTTTGGCCGCCCGCAAGGTGTAAAAAAAGTCGATCAACATGGCGGGTTCTCCTCCCCTCCGAGCCGCCGGTCCAGGCCCACGCGCACGGTGGGCCACTCGGTGGCGGTGATGCTGTACACACAAGTGTCTCTCAGGCTGCCCTGGGCCAGTGGGTGTTGGTTGATCTGGTGGCTGCGCAGCACCCCATCCAAATGGGCACCGAGGCGTTCGATGGCCCGGCGGCTGTTGCGGTTGTGGGTGTGGGTGCGGAACTCGACGGCGATACAACCCAGCGTGTCGAAGGCGTGGCCCAGCAGCAACCGTTTGGCTGCGGTGTTCAGCGCGGTTTTTTGCACCCCTTGGCGGTACCAGGTGGACCCGATTTCAAGGCGGCGGTTGGGCGCATCGATGTGCATGAAGCTGGTCATGCCCACCGCCTGGCCCTGGAACGGTCCAGGCCCTTGTGCCACCACAGCAAATGGCAACATGCTGCCTTGGGCTTGCAGGCCGAGACGGCGCTGGATCTCTGCACCCATGCCCTCTGGGGTGGGAACGGCGGTGTACCACAGGTTCCACAAAGCGCCGTCGCGCACCGCATCACACAAGGCGGGTGTATGGCCGTGTTGCAACGGCTCCAGCCGGACCACGGCGTGATCCAAAACCACAGGGGCCGGCCAAACCATTACCCGCGCCCCCGCCGCCAGCGTCGGGCGGCTTGCAGGCCTAAACCGCCACCCAATCCAACGGCGGCTATGCCCAGCAGGCTGGCCGCGTTGTAGCCTTCAGCAAAAGGGTCTGCGCCCAGCCACACCGCCAGCCAATAACCGGCCAAGGCGCCGCCCACAAATCCGATCGCGTCGGACAGGCCTTCAGTCAGCAAGGGGTTGCTCATCGGTTCCTCTGGTTCATTTGCACCAGTTTTTCAAACAACGTGGTGTCTTGTTCGTTTTTCAGCAGCGCGCCCACCAACGGAGGGACCACCAGCTTTTGGTCTGCGCTTTGCAACGCCTCCAGGGGAATGTCCTCGGCCATCAGCAGTTTGAGCCAATCGATGAGTTCCGATGTGGACGGTTTTTTCTTCAAGCCGGGCAGGTTGCGGATGTCGAAAAAGGTCCGCATGGCCAAGGTGAGCAGCTCATCCTTCAAGCCTGGAAAGTGCACGTCCACAATTTGTTTCATGGTGGCCGCATCCGGGAACTTGATGTAGTGGAAAAAACACCGGCGCAAAAACGCGTCAGGCAGCTCCTTTTCGTTGTTGGAGGTGATGAACACCAAGGGCCTGTGCCGGGCGCGCACCCACTCGCGGGTTTCGTAGCAATAAAACTCCATGCGGTCGAGCTCGCGCAACAAATCGTTGGGAAATTCTATGTCGGCCTTGTCGATTTCGTCGATCAGCAGGGCTACCGGCTGGTCGGCTGTGAATGCCTGCCACAACACCCCTTTGACGATGTAGTTGTGGATGTCGAGTACACGTGATTGGCTGTCCGCGTCGGCCAGTTGGGAGTCCCGCAAGCGGCTGACGGCGTCGTACTCGTACAGCCCTTGTTGGGCCTTGGTGGTCGATTTGATATGCCATTGCAACAAGGGCATGCCCAGCTCCCGTGCCACCTCTTCGGCCAGCATGGTTTTGCCGGTACCTGGTTCACCTTTCACCAGCAAGGGGCGCTTGAGTTGGATGGCCGCGTTCACGGCCAGCATCAGGTCGGGGGTGGCCACATAGTGGCTGGATCCTTGGAATTGGGGTGTCATGTCGCCTGTGGAGAAAACCACCCGGGTAAGCCTAGGCTGGGACCTTGGTGGCGTGTCTATATAATTGGCCGTTGATTTTTGTCAATCGACCTCTTCATTGTGCTTGCAAAATGAACCACACGTTGCCTAACTTGTTGAAATCCCTTGTCGCAGGCGCGACCCTGATCGCGGCTGCTTCCATGGCCCATGCCCAACAAGCGGGCGACTTGAAGGCTGGTGAATCGAAGGCCGCCATGTGCATAGGCTGCCACGGTATCCCAGGTTACCAAAACAGCTTCCCCGAGATCCACAAGGTGCCCAAAATCTCTGGGCAATCCGACAAATACATCGCTTCAGCGCTGAACGCCTACAAAAAAGGCGACCGCAAGCACCCCACCATGCGGGGTATTGCGGGGTCTTTGTCTGACCAAGACATCACCGATTTGGCTGCTTTTTACGCCAGCCAAGTCGCCAAACCTGCGCCTGAAGCCGCGAAGGCTGCTCCTGCTGCTGTGGCGGCTTTGCTCGAAAAAGGGGCTTGTGTGTCTTGCCACGGTGCCAATTTCAGCAAGCCCGTTGATCCCAGCTACCCCAAGGTGGCAGGCCAACACGCCGACTTCCTCTACGTGGCACTGAAGGCCTACACCGTGGAAGGCAATCCCATGGTGGGCCGCGCCAACCCCATCATGGGGGGTATCGCCAAGCAGTTTTCTTTGGCCGAGATGAAACAAATGGCCCAGTACCTCTCCACTTTGGATGGCGAGCTGGCCACCGTGCCCCAGGGGCGGTTCCGTTGACGGGCTTTTAAACCCAAACCAAGCCGGCTCTTGGCCGGCTTTTTTGTCTGCGGTTTCCCGTTAACATGCGCAGCAAGGGGGGTGTCATGCTTGGTTTCTGTGGTTGGGGTGGTGTGCGAGCAGCACTGGTCTGGGGTGTGGGCTTGGGGCTATTGCCCTTGGCAAACGCCCAAACCCCGCTTTCCGAGGCTGATTATTTTGATGCCCTGCCGGTGGTGTTGACCGTCAGCAGGCTGGATCAAGCATTGGCCGATACCCCTGGTGCGGTCACTGTCATCGACAGGGAAACCATCCGCCGTTTGGGTGCCCGGGACGTCACCGATGTGTTGCGATTGGTGCCGGGTTACCTGGTGTCGGGTTACAACGGGGCACACCCCACAGCGGCTTACCACGCACCCCTGGACGATTTTGGTACCCGCAATTTGGTGTTGGTAGACGGCCGATCGGTGTACTCTTCTTTTTACCTGGGGGGCACCCACCGTGGGATGGCCGCACTCATGGTCGAGGACATCGAGCGCATCGAGGTGCTGCGCGGGTCCAATGCCGCAGCCTATGGCGCCAACGCGGTGTTTGGTGTGATCAACATCATCACCCGGCATGCCGACGACACCCGTGGGGTTGGTTTGGTGGTGAGCAGTGGTGGTGGCGGGGTCCGGGACGCCCATGTGCGGGTGGGTGCAGGTGGTGAAGGTGCGTCGTGGCGGTTGTCAGCTGGCCAGACCCAAGACAGGGGTTATGGCAACGCCTACGACGACCGCAGCATCCAGCGCATCCACGCCAGGGGCGATATCCAAGTGGACCGTCAAACATCCTTGTTGTGGCAGGCCGGCCTGAGCGACGCGCGGCTTGGAGATGGTTTTTCATACCAAGTGGGCAACCCCACAAGGAAGGTCCGCTGGCAAAACCTGTATTGGCGGGGGCAGTGGAAACGGCAGTGGACGGATGGAGAGTCCCTGACGGTGGACCTGGGTTTTGACGGGGAAAACACCATCGACCGGGCTCCCTACACACCCATACCCGGCGTTGTGTTGGACCAAGGTGGCCAAGGTCGTCGGTGGGGCTTGGAGGCCCAGTACCGTTTTAACGTGGGCGACCAGGTCCGGGCCCTTTGGGGTGTGGGCCTCAAACGGGACGAAGCGGTGTCGAAACCCCTTTACGCCCTGAGCACCGATTTGGTGACCAGTGAATGGCGAACGTTTGGCAGTTTGGAGTGGCAGGTCGTTCCGGCGACAACGGTGAACGCATCGGTGTTTGCGGCCGACAACAGCCGCATTGGTAGCTATGTGACCCCCCGGTTGTGGATCAACCACCATGTGATGCCCGACCACACCCTGAGAGCGGGTTGGACCCGTTCTTTGCGCACCCCAAGTTTGTTTGAATTGGCTGCTGACGTGCGGTATTACAGTTCCACAGGGGTGCTGCTGGCACAGACCTGGGACGCATCGGGTCGGGTCGAGCCGGAGCGGCTCAGGTCTGCCGAGCTGGGGTATTTTGGGCATTTTCGGGACCAACGCCTTACCGTCGATGTGCGCTTGTACCAAGAGAGGTTGGACGGCGTCATAGACGTGCCTGTTCCCAACCCCATACCCCGGGACTACGGCAATTTGCGTGCTCTGCAAACCCGTGGTTTGGAGCAGCAGTGGCGGTGGTCACCCAGCGAAAACACATCGTTTTGGTTGTCCCACAACCTGATGCGTTACCGTTGGAGCGATCCCGGTTACGCCCGTAACACAGGGCCCAAGGGGGTAGCCACCCTGGCCTGGTTTCAAAAATGGCCCATGGGCTGGGACACCACCCTGGCGTGGTTCAACACAGGCCCTATGACCTGGCGGGGTGTGGACAACACCACCCCGACCGACAACCGGGTGGACCTTCGGGTGGCGCGGTCTTGGCTGTGGGGAGGCCACAAGGCCGAGCTGGCTTTGACCGTGCAGTCATTAAATGGCAAAAGCCCCGTGTTCACGCCGGTGACTGGTTTTGTTTTGGAGCGCAGGGCCTGGGTGTCTTTGCGGTTGGAGCACTGAGTGGTTGGCACCCGGCGCAGCTGCTTGGTCTTGGCCGGTTGGGGTTGGGGCCTGGGGTGGGGTCAGAGCGCCTGGGCACAAGCACAGGGAGCCACCGTGTGCTTGGCCCTGTCCGACTCGGGTGGCGCTTACGCCGAGGCGGCCGAGGTTTTTCGGCAAGAGCTGGAAAAAGCACCCCGTCCGCCCCAGCTGGTGGTGGCTCCGTGGCACGAACTAACCACGCCACCCCAACGCCCGCCCCAATTGGTGGTCACCTTGGGGGTGGCCGCGTACCGTGGGGTGGCGGAGGGCAGCAGGCCCGGAGGCCTGTGGGCCAGGGTACCGTTGTTGGCGGGTTTGTTGCCCCGCTCAGCGTTTGTTCCGGTACCTGGGCGCTCCCAGCAGATGGCGTCTGCTGTGTACCTGGACCAACCCGTAGACCGCTACCTGCGTCTGATCGACAGCGCCTTGCCGGGGCGAAGGCGGGTGGGGGTTTTGTGGGGGCCCACATCACACCCCTTGCGTGCCGACTTGAGCAAGGCCGCGCAGGTGCTGGGTATGCGTTTGGTGGAAGCCACACTGCCAGCCCAAGCGGAGCCAGGAGAGGTCTACAGCGCGTTGCTGAAGGTATTGCCCGAAGTGGATGTGCTGCTGGGTTTGCCCGACCCGCTGGTGTTTAACGCGCAGTCGCTCCAGAACCTGTTGATCACCACCTACCGACAAAGGGTGCCCTTTTTTTCCTACGCGGCCTCCCATGTGGCCGCTGGCGCCACAGCAGCGCTCCATGTCACGCCCAAACAGGTGGGCGCCCGTTTGGCAGCCCTGGCCCGTACCGCCGTGTCGGGTTCACTGTTGCCAGGGGCCATGGCCTCGCCCGATTTTGAAGTGGCTTTGAATGCCCAAGTGGGGCGTTCTTTGGGCCTGGCGTTGCCCACTGCGGACGCCTTGGTGTTGGCGTTGCGCCAGTCGGAGGGCCTGCAATGAGCTGGCAACACATGGGCATACGCGCCAGGCTGTGGTTGGCGGCGGGCTTGCCTGCCTTGTTGGCCGTCGCGTTGTTGTTGGCCGGCTTTTTGGACCGCTACAACACCGAATTGACCACCGCGTTGCGGGACCGGGCCCGAGCCGCCTCTGCCCAGCTGGCAGGGGCCGCCGATTTTTATGTGTTTGCGAACAACCAACAGGCCTTGCAGCGTTTGTTGGACGCAGCCCTTGCCGGTGACAAACAGATGGTGGGGGTGGGGGTGTTTCGACCCGACGGCACGGTTTTGGCATCTGCCGGAACCCTGGGTTCGGTTTTGCCCGCATTCACAGGGAACGAGTGGGTCGCGGTGGGTACCCACCTGGTGGTCGTTACCCCCGTGCGGCATGCAGCAGTGGGGGGCAACGATCTGTTTGCGGATGAGGCCGAGGCCCGGGCCCGCGGCGCCGCCACCAGCGCATACGCGGTTGTGGAGTTGTCACTGACGGGTTTGGCCGAACAAAAGCGCAACGTGATGGTGTGGGCGTTGGTGACAACCTGTGTGGTCTTGGTATTGGCGGGTTTGTTGTCGAGTTGGATAGCCTCGGGTGTGACAGGGCCCGTGCGCCAGATTGGCCAAGTGGTGGCGCGAATCGGGGAAGGCGATATGAACGCCCGCGCCCACGTGCGAACCCCCGCAGAGTTGGCGGTACTGGCCAGTGGCATCAACGCGATGGCCACCCGTGTCGCCGTGGGGCAGGAACAGCTGCGGACCCAGGTGGAATTGGCCACACAAGAATTGCGGCGCCAAAAAGAGGCCGCCGAACAGGCCGCGCGCATCGATCCACTCACCGGTCTGGCCAGCCGCCGGGCCTTTACCGAAACCGCCGATACCGAGATCCAGCGTGCCCTGCGGTACCGGCTGCCTTTGAGTTTGCTGATGATAGACCTTGATCATTTCAAGGCCATCAACGACACCCATGGCCATGTCACCGGAGACGCCGTGTTGGCCAGTTTTGCCCACACGGTGGCTCAGCAGGTCCGTGAAGTTGATGTGGTGGGGCGCCTGGGTGGGGAGGAGTTTGTGGTGTTGCTGCCCAATGTGCCCGCCTCAGAGGCGGCCCAAGTCGCTGAGCGCATGCGTTTGGCCGTGGCTGACAGCGAGTTGTTGGTGAATGGGCAACGGCTGGTCTATTCCGCCAGTTTTGGTGTGGCCGAGTTTGACCCCCGCGAGCTCAGCCTGTCCAGTTTGTTGTCCCGGGCCGACGAAGCCCTCTACAAGGCCAAACGGCAAGGCCGCAACCGTGTAGAGGTTGCGACCTGAGGGTGTCAGCTTTGCAGCCGTTCGTGGTGCCGCGCCACCTGTGCCCGCACCTGGGCGGGGGCCGTGCCACCCAGGGTGTTGCGGGCGTTCAAAGAGCCTTCCAAGCTGAGGCATTCGAACACGTCCGCGTCGATGGCCGGGTGGAAACTTTGTAGGGTCGACAAGGGCAGGGCGGAGAGGTCCAACCCCTCCGTTTGTGCGGCTTTGACCGCGTGCGCCACCGTCTCGTGCGCGTCACGGAAGGGCACCCCTTTTTTCACCAGGTAATCGGCCAAGTCGGTGGCGGTGGCGTACCCTTTGAGCGCGGCCTGACGCATGGCGTCGGGGTTGACCGTGATGCCCCCGGTTTTTTGGCCGGTGGTCGCATCGGTTTGGCCGCCTATCATTTCCGCAAAAATGCGCAAGGTGTCTTTCAGGGTGTCCACCGTGTCAAACAGCGGCTCTTTGTCTTCCTGGTTGTCTTTGTTGTAGGCCAGGGGTTGGCCCTTCATCAGGGTGATCAGGCCCATCAGGTGGCCGACCACACGCCCGGTTTTGCCGCGGGCCAGTTCGGGCACGTCCGGGTTCTTTTTCTGGGGCATGATGGAACTGCCCGTGGTGAAGCGGTCCGCGATGCGGATGAACGCAAAGTTCTGGCTCATCCAGACGATCAACTCTTCGCTCAAACGGCTGATGTGCACCATACACAAGCTGGCCGCAGCGGTGAATTCGATGGCGAAATCGCGGTCGCTCACGGCGTCCAGGCTGTTTTGGCAGACCTGGGCTTGGCCCCGTTCGTCCACCATGCCCAGGGTGCGTGCCACCCGTTCGCGGTCCAAGGGGTAGGTGGTGCCCGCCAGGGCGGCGCTGCCCAGGGGCAGGCGGTTGGTGCGGCGGCGCACATCGGTCAGCCGCTCGGCGTCGCGGGCGAACATCTCCACATAAGCGAGCAGGTGGTGGCCAAAGCTGACCGGTTGGGCCACTTGCAAGTGGGTGAAACCGGGCAGGATCACGTCCACGTGGCGCTCGGCCACCGCGACCAAGGCCTGTTGCAGCTCTGTCAACAGGCCCAGCAAGGTGTCGATTTCGCCGCGCAGCCACAGCCGCACATCGGTGGCCACCTGGTCGTTGCGGCTGCGGCCGGTGTGCAGGCGTTTGCCTGCGTCACCCACCAGTTGGGTCAAGCGGGCTTCGATGTTCAGGTGCACGTCTTCCAGGTCCAGTTGCCACTGGAAGGTGCCAGCTTCGATTTCCTGGGTGATCTGGGCCATACCGCGCTGGATGGCGGCCACATCGGCCGCCGGGATGATGCCTTGGGCACCCAGCATCTCGGCGTGGGCCAGGCTGCCGGTGATGTCGGCTTGCCACAGGCGTTTGTCAAAAAAGACGCTGGCGGTGTAGCGTTTCACCAACTCGCTCATGGGTTCCGAGAACAAGGCCGACCAGGCCTGGGATTTGGTGTCGAGTTGGTTGGTGGACATGGCGTGCGGCTTGGGGCAAGATGCCCCGGATGGAAAAAGATGGGATTTTATCGGTGCTCCCGCGTTGGCAAGAGACAGGCCTGCCTGACATGGTGACCACCCCTGTGCGGCACAAAGAGGGTTGGGGGT
>JBEBBB010000256.1:0-8658 GCA_041158605.1 Pseudomonadota bacterium | reverse complement strand
GATCGCGGCTGGCAAACCATAACCCATGGCGCCGTTGGTGGGGGCCAGCTCGGTACCCAGCGTTTTGTATTGGAAAAACCGGTGCACCCACACCGTGTAGTTGCCGGCGCCATTGCTCACCACGCTGTTCTCGGGCAAGGTGCGCGACAGGTGGGCCACCACCTGCGACATCTCCACCCCCACATGGCCGGGCGCCCGCTGCAGCGGTGCGTGGTGGGCCAGGTGGTCGGCTCGGGCCTGGGTGGTCCAACTGTCCCACACCCGTGGTGCTTGGTTGGCTTGAGGGGCGAGGGTGGCCAGAGCGGCCGCCATCTGGGCCACGCTGGCGTTGACCGGCACATCGGCCTGAAAGACCCGGCCCAGCTCGTCGGGGTCGGCGTGCACGTGCACCAGGCGTTGCCGTGGCCGTGGGCTGCGCACCCATTCGTACCCGCCCGAGGTGATTTCCGACAGGCGGCTGCCGATCACCAGCAGCAGGTCGGCTTGCTGCACGCGGGCGACCAGCGCAGGCGACGCGCCCAGGCCCAACTGGCCCACGTAATGGGGGTCTCGGTTGTCAACGATGTCTTGGCGCCGAAAGCCCGCCGCCACAGGCAGGTTGTGCGCTGCCAAAAAGGCCCGCAGCTGGGTTTGTGCCGTGGGTGTCCAGCCGGTGCCACCCACCACCACCAGGGGGCGCTGCGCGGCCTCCAGGGCGGTTTGTACCGCTTGCAAAGCGGTGGCTGGTGGCGCCGCTTCCACGAGCGGGGTGGCGGCCAGGTCGGCCAAAGCGGCGCGACCAAACAACACGTCTTCGGGCAACCCCACCACCACCGGGCCGCGGCGGCCAGACATGGCCACGTGGAAAGCCCGGTTCACGGTCTCGGGGATGCGGTCGATGGATTCGATCTCGGTGGCCCATTTGGCCAAACCGCTAAACATCTGCCGGTAGTCCACCTCTTGGAAGCCTTCACGGCCCCGGGTGTTGGTGGCCACCTGGCCGACAAACAGCACCATGGGGGTGGAGTCCTGGCGGGCGGTGTGCACCCCGTTGGCCGCGTGGGTGGCGCCGGGTCCCCGGGTCACAAAAGCCACCCCTGGTCGGCCCGTGGCCTTGCCGTGCGCATCGGCCATGTTCGAGGCCGCGCCCTCGTGCCGTGTCACCACGGTGCGTATGGTAGGGTGGTCTTGCAAGGCGTCCAGCACCGGCAGGTAACTTTCACCGGGGACGCAATAAACGGTGTCGACCCCGTGCTGTCGCAGCGCTTCGACCACAATGTGGCCGCCCAGGCGGTCGGGTGGGGTTTGTTCGGCTGTGGGTGTGAGGGTAGGCGCGGTCATGGGCCCATTGTGCACGGGCCGCCAAAAACCTATCGCGGCGATAGCGCGCCACCATGGCGTGCCCTGGGCTGAAAACCCCGCCCTGGCCTAAAATCGGGGCATGATCGCGCAGCGCACCCTCAAGACCTTGACCAAAGCCGTGGGCGTGGGGCTGCACAGCGGCCAGCGGGTGGAGCTCACCTTGCGGCCGGCGGCACCTGGCACCGGCATCGTTTTTCGCCGGGTGGATCTGCCCGAGCCGGTCGACATCCCGGTGCGGGCCACCTCCGTGTCCGACACGCGCCTGGCCTCCACCATCGCGAACCAAGGGGCCAAGGTGCACACCATCGAGCACCTGATGAGCGCTTGCGCGGGGTTGGGCATCGACAACCTGGTGGTGGACATCACCGCCGAAGAGGTGCCCATCCTCGATGGCTCGGCGGCTTCTTTTGTGTACCTCTTGCAAAGCGCCGGCATCGAGTTGCAGCGCGTGCCCAAACGGTTTGTGCGGGTGCTCAAACCCATCGAGGTCCGCGAGGGGCAGGGCGCCCAGCTCAAGTGGGCCCGCCTGGAGCCCTACCACGGCTACAAGTTGAGTTTTGAAATCGAGTTCGACCACCCAGCGGTAAACGCCACCGGGCAGCGGGTCGAGTTCGACCTGGGAAGTGGCCAATACGCCCGCGAAATCGCCCGTGCGCGCACCTTCGGTTTCACCCGCGATGTCGAGAACATGCGGGCCCACGGCTTGGCCTTGGGCGGCGGTCTGGACAACGCCATCGTGATGGACGATGTGAAGGTGCTCAACGCCGATGGCCTGCGTTACCAAGACGAGTTCGTGAAGCACAAGATCCTGGACGCCATGGGCGACCTTTACATCCTGGGCAGCCCTTTGTTGGCGGCGTACAGCGCGTACCGCAGTGGACACGCGATGAACGACCAGTTGTTGCGGGCCTTGTTGGCGCAGCCCGACGCCTACGAAACCGTGTCCTTTGAACAGGACAGCAAAGCCCCGGCCGGTTTTGCGCAACTGGCCATGGCCTGGTGAGCCCATGCTGGTGTTCCGTTTCCTGACCTTTTTCCTGCTGGGCAGTGCCGCGGTGTGTTTTGTGTTTTACCTGGGCACGGGCAAACCCGCGTTTCGCCGCTGGGGTTTGGTCATCCTGAAGTGGACGCTGATCGCAGCCCTGGCGTTTTTTGCCGTATTGGCTTTGCAGCGCATCGCCTGATACGCCCAAGCCCCCAGTGGCCTGGGCACAGGCATAGGGGTTCAGTAGCTGCGCCCCGCCTTGTAGGATGCGTGGGTGCGGGCTTGCAGGGGCGCCACCTGGTTGATGGCCTGGGTGGTGCGGCTGACCTGGGCGTGTGTGATGGCCAGCCCCAACGCATCGGCCGCGTCCTTCCCGGGCAGCCCTGGCAGTTGCAGCAGGCGTTTGACCATCTCTTGCACCTGGGGTTTGGCGGCCTTGCCGTAGCCCACCACCGCCTTTTTGAGCTGCAACGCCGTGTACTCGCTCACTGGCAGGCCTTGCGCCACCAGGGCGGTTAGGCAACAGCCCCGCGCTTGGCCCAGCAACAACGTGGCCTGGGGGTTCACGTTGACAAACACGATTTCGCAAGCGGCCACATCGGGCTGGTAGCGGGCCACCACCTCGGCGATGCCGTCAAAAATGACTTTCAGGCGGGCGGGCAACAGGGCGCCGTCCTCCGGGCTGGTGCGGATGGTGCCGCTGGCCACGTAGGCCATGCGGGGGCCATCGGTATCTATCACGCCAAAACCGGTGCATTGCAACCCCGGGTCTATGCCCAATATGCGCATGGTGCTCAGGGAGGGGTGGCGTCGCCCATACGGGCCACGATGGTGGCGGTGCGGCCAGCCAAGTAGGGCGAGCCTTGCCGGGTTTCAAAAAACTTCGGAGAGGGCAACATCACCGCCAAACGGGCCGCTTCATGGGGACTGAGGTGCCGAGCCGATTTGCGGAAGTAGCGTTGTGCCGCCGCTTCGGCCCCAAAAACCCCTTCTCCCCATTCCACGCTGTTGAGGTAAATCTCCAGGATGCGGCGCTTGTCCAACACCGCTTCGAGCACCAAGGTCAGCACCAGCTCTTGTGCCTTGCGCGGCATGTACCGCTCGCCCGACAACCACAGGTTTTTGGCCAGCTGTTGGGTGATGGTGGAGCCCCCCACGATGCGGGCGGGTTTGACCGCGGCGGGGTTGCGCGCTTGCGCCGCCCGCCGCTCGGCCTGGGCCACACGCTTGGCGTTTTTCGTCCAGGCCGATTCGATGGCCTCCCAATCCACCCCGCCATGGCTGGAGAAACTCCCATCTTCCGAGGCGATCACGGCCCGCTTCAAGTGGGGCGACATCTGGTTGTAGGGCACCCAGGTATGGGCCCATTTCAGGGGTTTGTCCTGCTGGGCCAAACGCCAGGCTTCGGAGCGTTGAAACGCGGTGCTGCTGGGGTCGGACAGCACCATCCAAGTGGTGCGCGCCACAAAAAACAGCTGCAAAGCCAGTACCGCCGCCGCCACCCACAGCAGCCAACCGCCCAGGGCTTTGAGCGTTTGCACCTCAGCCCCCGCTCATTTGGGTTTGCAGGGTTTCGTCGCGGGTGAACCGGAACCGCGACACCACCACAATTTGATCGGCCCTTCGCCGCATGGCATCGGAGAAACGCCCAAACGACAGGCCTTTGACGATGGCTTCGGCCCGCCGGTCCAACACACTTTGGCCAGACCCTTGCAACACCTCGGTGCCCAACACGCGGCCGTCGTGGTTCACGGTGATGACCATGGTCAACTCGCCGTAGAGTTTTCGGCCCCCCAACTCGGGGAAATTCGCGGTGCCTTTGTCTTCGATTTTGCGCTTGAGCTCGTCGTAATAAATGGCGTAAACCGCTTCCCGGGTGGCTGGGCTGATGTAGCGTTTGCGGGGTCGGGCGTTTTCTTCGTTGATGCGCCGTTCGATTTCAGCCAACAGCTTCACCAGGGTCTGCCGCCGTTGTTCCCGGTCTTGTTTCGATTGCTGGTTGGGGGTGGTGTCGGGGTCTTCCACCGGCATGTTGGCCAGTTGTTTGCGCAACTGGGTGAGCATGCGGTTTTGTTGTTCTTTCAGCGCCTCAATGCGCCGTTCGTCTTCTTCCAGGGTGTCGCCCAGGCGGGCCTGCGCAGAGGGTGGCAGGGGTGAGGTGGCACGCCCTTTGGCCGCCTCCCCGCCACCCGCCAGGTTGGCCTGGGCGATGGCCTGGGCCTTGCTGGGTGCTTCATCACTTCGGGCGTTGACCAGCACCACCTCCAAGGGGGTGTCCTGGAACACCCGGTTGAACCGCTCGGGATCTACAAAACGCACGGTGAGCAACACCGCATGGGCCAGGACCGACACGGTCAAGGCCCACTGTAGGGTGCTCAGTTTGCTCAAGTAGCGCAGGCGTTTCACAGCGGGTGATTATCCCTGCTGGCCCGTGTCGGTCGCGGCGTCCATGTCGACTGCCACCGCCAGGGGTGCGGCCAACGCCACGCTGTCGTCGTCGTCTTCGGCGGCCCCGGGGTTGGCGTCAGTGCCCGGGGGGCCATCCAAGCGCTCGATGACGGTGCCACCCACTTCCAGGGTGATATGGTCCACCCGGCCCAGCCGCACCCGGACCTGTGTGCCCCGGGGCATGCCTTCGGCGCCCAGCACTTGCATCACCAAGGGCAGGTGGTCGGCCCGCACCAGGTTGTCTTTGAGAACACTGGCGGTCAATTCGGTGCAACCGCTTTGTTGCAGGTGGCGCAGGGTCCAGAACCGCTCCATGCCATTTTGGTACTGGTTGTACGCGGTGTAAGCGGCGTCAAAAGCGCTGATCACCGAGAACAGCTCGGCGTCTTTGGGTTTGAACGGTGCCACCAGGGCTGCGGTGTTGCCGTGTGTGGCACACGCGATGATTTGCCACTGGTTGACCAGGTCGGTGTAGCGCCGCAGAGGTGATGTGCTCCACGCATAACAGGGCACACCGATGCCAGCGTGGGGCAAGGCTTTGGTGCCCATGCGCACCTTCATGCCCGGCGCCATGCTGGCCTGGCTGCGGTAAATGCCAGGCACCCCACTCTCGGCCAGCCACTGCCCCCAGGTGCTGTTGGCCAGGATCATGGCTTCGGCCACCATCAAGTCCAGTGGTGCACCACGCGAACGTGTGCCGATGTGCACGGTTTCTTCGCCTGTGGGCCCGTCACCTTCCACACCCTCCAGCTTGAACGTGTAGTCGGGGCGGTTGAAGGTTTCGGGTTTGCCCCGCACCACCTCGCGCCGGCCCTTGCAAGCCACCGCCAAACGGTACAAAAACCCCAGTTCGGGGCGGAGGGCCAACACGGCTTCTGGCAGGGGCGCACCGGCGGGGCTGTCGGGGTCTTGCAGCCAGTTGGCGGTGATGCCCGCGTCGAGTTGGTCGTGGCGCAGGTTGTGGGCGATCGGGACCTGCTCCAACCGGGTGTGGCTGCCCCGCACCTCCAGCGAGGCTTCGTCCACAGCCAAATAAAGCGACAACGCCGGCCGGTCGGCGCCCGCCTCCAGGGTGTAGACGTTCACCACCGCGTCGGGCAGCATGGTGATTTTGTGGCCAGGCATGTAAACCGTGGACAAGCGCTGGCGGGCCACTTGGTCGATGGGGTCACCGGGCCGTATGGCCAGACCCGGTGCAGCGATGTGGATGCCCACTGTGACCGTGCCTGTGCCCAGGCCTTGTACCGACAAGGCGTCGTCGATTTCGGTGGTGCTGGAGTCGTCAACCGAAAACGCCTGGACCGCCGCCAAGGGCAGGTCTTGCGCCACGGGGGGGGCTTGCAGGGCGGGGAAGCCCGTGCCTTTGGGAAAGTGCTCGTACAAAAACCGTTGCCAGTGGAACTGGTAAGGGCTGCTGATGGCGCCCGCCCGTTCCAACAAGGCCAGGGGGGCCAAGTGGGTGTCGCGGGTGGCCTGTGCCACAGCCTTGTACTCGGGGGCGTTTTTGTCGGGGCGGAACAAAATCCGGTACAGCTGGTCTTGAATGGCGGGGGGGCACGTCCCCTGTGCCAGGTCTTGCGCCCAAGCGTCTACCTGGGCCTGCACCTGTTTTTTCTTCTCAATGGCCGCCAGTGCCTGTTGCAGGATCTCGGCCGGTGCCTTTTTGTAGCGGCCTTTGCCCGCACGCCTGAAGTAGTGTGGGGCCTCGCTCAGGGCCAAATAGGTCGCCACCTGTTGGGCGGTGGTTGCGGGGTTCTGGAAATAGTCTTGGGCCAGGTCGGTGAAACCAAACTCGTCTTCCGGGGCAAATTCCCAGGCCAGATCCAGGTCAAAACCGGCGGACAAAGGCGTGGCCTCGGCCAACAGCACTGCGGGGGCGGGTTTGTCGAAACGCAGCAGAACGTTGCTGGTTTTGACTTTGACACGTTTGCCGGTATCCAGCTCCACCTGGAGCGAGCTGTCGGCTTCGGACAACACGCGTCCAGTCAGGTTTTTGCCAGCGTCATCAAACAATACAAACAAAATGGGCTTTCGGTGAGCGGTGCACAGCCCACCAGTTTACCGGGGCCCGTCAGTGGCTGGGGACAGCCAACCGGTCCCACGGGCGGAACCAGCGTGCCAGGGCGTTGAGCAACACACCGTACAGGGGCAGGCAGCACACCAGGCTGATGGCCAGCTTGGTCAGGTAGTCCACCGTGGCGATGGCCACCCAGTGCTCGGCCATGAACGGGTCACTGCTTTGGTAAAACGCCACCGAAAAAAACAACACCGTGTCCAGCAGGCTGCCCACCACGGTGGAGGCGGTGGGCGCTATCCACCAAGCCTGCGCCCGGCGCAGGCGGTTGAACACCGTGATGTCCAACAGCTGCCCTGCCACATAGGCCACAAAACTGGCCAAAGCGATGCGGAAAACAAAAGCGTTGAAAGTCGCCAACGCCCCCCATCCGCTGAACGCGCCTTCAAAAAACAAGACCGATACCGCGTACGAGGCCACCAAGGCGGGCAGCATCACCCGGAAGATCACGCGCCGGGCCATGTCTTGGCCCAACAAGCGCACGGTCAGGTCGGTGGCCACAAACACCAAGGGGAAGGTGAACGCACCCCAGGTGGTTTGAACCCCCAGCCATTCAAAGGGGATCTGCACCAGGTAGTTGCTGGCGATGATCAACGCCATGTGAATGGCCACCAAAATGGCCAAGGTGGAAGAGCGTGCGGGGAAGGGCGTGGTTGCGCTGGGCAACACCGTGGTGCCATGCAAACGGGTCATGGGGAAGTCCTTTTTTTTACAAGTGATGGGGGTGAGGGAACCCATCGGCGAACCCTAGATTTTACCGCGCCGCCCTGTTGCCGTCAAAAACCCCGCTCACAAGCCCCGCACCACCTCCAAAGCCTCCTCGATGCGTTCCACGGGGTAGACCTTCAAACCCTCCAGAGCGCGTGCGGTGGCCGTGTCGGGTTTTTTGGGCATGTTCGCTTTGGGCACCACGGCCACCGCAAAGCCGAGTTTGGCCGCCTCGCGCAGGCGTTCCAAGCCCCGGGGCGCCGGGCGCACCTCGCCGGCCAGCCCCACTTCACCAAATGCCAAAAAACCGGTGGGCAGCGCTTTGCCACGCAGGCTGGACGTGATGGCCAGCATCACCGCCAGGTCGGCGGCGGGTTCACCGATGCGCACCCCACCCACCGCGTTGACAAACACATCCTGGTCCATACACGCCACACCCGCGTGGCGGTGCAGCACAGCCAACAGCATGGCCAAACGGTCTCGGTCCAAACCCACGCTGAGGCGCCGGGGGCTGGGCCCCCCGCTGTCCACCAGGGCTTGCAGCTCCACCAACAGGGGTCTGGTCCCCTCCAGGGTGACCAACACACAACTGCCCGGTACCGGTTGGTTGTGCTGGCTCAGAAAAATCGCACTGGGGTTGGCCACACCTTTGAGCCCCCGCTCGGTCATGGCAAACACCCCGATCTCGTTCACGGCACCAAAGCGGTTTTTGATCGACCGCACCAAGCGGTGGCTGCTGTGGGTGTCGCCTTCAAAGTACAACACGGTGTCCACCATGTGTTCCAGCACCCGGGGGCCTGCCAAGGCGCCTTCTTTGGTCACGTGGCCCACCAAGACGATGGCCACACCACTGGCCTTGGCGGTGCGGGTCAGGTGGGCGGCGCACTCGCGCACCTGGGCCACCGAGCCTGGGGCCGAGCTCAGCTGGTCGGAATACACCGTTTGTATGGAGTCGATCACCGCCACGGCCGGGCGCACGGTTTCCAATGTGCCCAGTATTTTTTCAAGTTGGATCTCGGCCAACACCTTCACCTGGCTCTGGTCCAGCCCCAGCCGTTTGGAGCGCAAGGCCACTTGGCCCGCGCTTTCTTCACCGGTCACG
>JBEBBB010000255.1:0-12192 GCA_041158605.1 Pseudomonadota bacterium | reverse complement strand
GCCGTACGCCCCGGGCTGGATACCCGCCGACTTTCCGGAAGACATCCCCATCACCAT
This sequence comes from Pseudomonadota bacterium, assembly GCA_041158605.1. GTDB lineage: Bacteria > Pseudomonadota > Gammaproteobacteria > Burkholderiales > Burkholderiaceae_C > JBEBBB01. The sequence continues at coordinate 12,135 of JBEBBB010000255.1, read as the reverse complement.
GGCGGAGCAAATTCAAAAGGCTGTGGATTGTTACGAAGCCGGTGCCACGGTGCTGCACCTGCACGTGCGCGAGGCCGATGGCAAAGGCAGCAAACGCCTGTCCATGTTCAACGAGTTGATCGCTGGGGTGCGCAAGGCCGTGCCCGAGATGGTCATCCAGGTGGGGGGCTCGATCAGTTTCGCTCCGGAGGGGTCGGATGGCCAGGCCAAGTGGCTGTCGGACGACACCCGCCACATGCTCGCCGACCTGGACCCCAAGCCGGACCAGGTCACCGTAACGGTGAACACCACCCAAATGAACGTGACCGAACACGCGGGCGAGGACGATTTTCGCGGTGTGTCGCGCGGTTTTCCGCACCTGTACAACACCTACAAGGACATGGTGGTGCCGTCCAACCCCAGCTTTGTTGAGGAGCACATCCGGCGTTTGTCCGCCGCAGGTATCCAAAGCGAGTTTCAGGTGTACAACATCAACAGCTTTGAAACCATTGAACGTTTGATCCGCCGGGGCGTGTACAAAGGCCCACTGGTCATGAACTGGGTGGCCATCAGCGGGGGCATGGACCAGGCCAACATTTACAACCTGGCCAACATGCTGCGGGCTGTGCCCGATGGTGCGGTGGTCACGGTGGAGAGTTCGGTGCTGAACGTGTTGCCGATCAACATGATCGGTATCGCACTGGGCCTGCACGTGCGCTGCGGCATCGAAGACGTGCTGTGGAAACAAGACCGATCGGGCAAGATGAGCTCGGTGGAACAGATCAAACAACTGGTGCGCATCGCTGGCGAGTTCGGCCGGCCCATTGCCACCGCCCAACAAGCCCGTGAGATTTGCAAGATCGGTGTGTTTTACGACACGGCCGAAGAGACCCTGCGCGAAAACGGCTTCGCCCCCAACCGCAACGGTGGCAACCAAGGCTTTTTGCGCAAACCCGACTGACACCACAACAGGAGACAACCCCATGAACAACCATTTTGCCCGCCGCCGCCTGGCTTTGGCCACCCTGGCCACGTTTGTTGGCGCTGTGATTCCCTGTGCCGCGCAAGCCCAACCAGCCGATCCTTGGCCCAGCCGACCCATCACCTTGGTGGTGGCATCGGGGGCCGGCTCGGGTGTGGACCTGGCCGCCCGCGACATGGCCCAGAAGTTGGCTGCGGCACTGAAGCAGCCGGTGTTGGTGGACAACAAACCGGGCGGCAGCGGCATGCTGGCCGGTTCGCTGGTGGCGCGGGCCAAGGCCGACGGCTACACCTTGTTGTACAGCAACGCCTCGTTTGTGGCCGTGGCCCCAGCCGTGTTGAAAAACATGTCCTACGACCCGGCCAAAGACCTGACCCCCATCGCCCAGACGGCGGTCGGTGGCATCATCCTGATGGTCAACAAAGACGTGCCCGCCAACAACCTCAAGGAGCTGGTGGCTTTGGTGAAAGCCAATCCAGAGCGCTACAGCTATGGCACCTGGGGCAACGGGTCGTCAGCCCACCTGACCACCGAGTGGTTGAAGAAAAAGGCCGACCTGAAGATGACCCATGTGCCTTACAAAACCACCCCCCAAATCGTGACCGATCTGGTCTCGGGGGTGTTGCAGATCGGTTGGACCGACCCGGGAACGCCGGTGCCCATGCTGGAGGCCAACAAAATCAAGGGCATTGCCATCAGTGGCGACAACCGCGTGCCGCGCACGCAGACAATCGCCACCATGGGCGAGCAGGGTTATCCCTTTGAAGCCGTGGGTTGGTTTGGTGTGTTTGGCCCGGCCAACCTGCCCAAACCCATCACCGACCGCTTGAACGCCGAGATCAACAAAATGCAGAAGGCGCCGGAAACGCTGAAACGCATGGAAACCATGAACTTCGAACCCCCACCGGTCAAAACGGCGGACGAGTTCAAAAACATCATCAACGCCGACATCAAAACCTGGAGCGCCATCGCCAAGGCCTCAGACATCACGGCGGAATAAACCGCCGGGGTGGCTCAGCGCGATTTGTGCAAATAGCCTTGGTTGCCCCCGTTGCGGTTGGGGGCAAAGCCGTTTTCGCGCAAGGTTTCTTCGGCTGTTTCGTAAAACACACCGATCTTGCAAATCTCGCGGGCTTGTTGGGCGGTGGCGATGTCGCGGCCAAACTCATTGGCTATGCGCACCAGTTGCTCGATCTGTTTGACCGTGCTTTGTTTGGCGGTGCGGCGCTGGTTCCACAACACGTCTTCGGTACCGCAGCGCACGTGCAAGCCCATGGCGATGCCCATCATGTTGACGGGCAGCACGTTGCGCACGTTACTCTCCACGGTGACCACGGCCCCGTCGGGCACACCGCGCATGAAATTGCCCAGGCTGTAGATGTTGGGCGTGTCCATGCCCCCGCCGATGGCCACCCAGTTCATGACCAGTGGGCCCTTGTAAAAGCCCCGCCGTATCAGCCGCTCCACCGACTCGAAGCTGTTGGTGTTGTAGCACTGGAAAGCGCTTTGTATGCCCTTGGCGCTCAGGCGCCGCACGTGTTCCTCCACCCACAAAGGTGATGCCGGCACCGTCATCTCTTTGTAGGTGTCGAACAGGCGGGGGTTCTCGCGGGAGGTGCCTTGGACGTCACCGTCTTCCATGTGGTCGGTCACGTTCATTTGTGAGGTGTTTACCGTCACGGTGACCTGGTCGGGGGTGGGGTCCAGGTCGGCCAGCATGTGGCGGGTGTCGTCCGACAGCCACTTGGCCGCTTGCCCATCGCTTTCGGGCGCGAAAGAGATGGAGCCCCCCACCTGGATGACCATCTTGGGCACGGCCTTGCGCACCCCAGCGATCAGCTCGTTGAACATGGAGAGGCGCTTGCTGCCTTTGCCGTCCAGCTCGCGGACGTGCAGGTGCAGCACCGTGGCGCCCGCGTTGTAGCAGTCCACCGCTTTTTGGATTTGTTCGGCCATGGTGACCGGGATGTCCTCGGGGAAATCCGATGGCAACCAACCTGGTGCGTAGGGGGCTGCCGTGATGATGAGGGGCTGCTGGTTTTCCGGGAACAGGTGGCCGTCGAGGAAGTTCATGGTGTGGGGTGTTGGGTCGGGGTTGTGTGGCAGGTGTTTCAGTACGGGATGTCACCCACAATGCCGGCGCGCTCCATCTTGCGAGGTGCGGGCCAGTAGTCCATGACGGCGTAGTGCTGGGTGCTGCGGTTGTCCCAAATGGCCACGCTGTTGGGCCGCCAGCTGAAACGCACCTGGTACTCGGGGATGGTGGCCTGGCTTTGCAGGTAGGTGAGCAGCTGGCTGGCCCCGGGCGATTTGTCCAGGCCGAAGCGCACGTTTTCTGGGGTGTGGAAGTTCACAAAATGGGTGGTGAAGCTGCACACGTTCAGCACCTTCTCACCGGTTTCGGGGTGTGTGCGCACCACGGGGTGCTCGGCCGGTGGGTGGTCCGCAGCCAGCTGGCGCCGCGCCTCCGGCGCCATGACCGCGCCGAACGAGTGTTCGATGCTGTTGCGGGCCCGCAGGCCGTTGATTTTGGTTTTGATCTCGTTGGGTAGGTTGTTGTAGGCCTCGACCATGTTGACCCAGATGGTGTCGCCTCCCACTGGTGGGCATTCGATACAGCGCAGCACACAACCCATGGCCGGCGCTGGGCGCCACAGGCCGTCGGAGTGGTAGTTGTTTTCGTAGTTCTCGCGCTTGTCGTTCCGGTAGATCTGGACCAGGCCGGGGTGCTCCGGGTTGCTGCCAGCCACGGGGTGGTCTTCCAGTTCGCCGAAGCGGCGCGCAAATGCCACGTGTTCGGCGCGGGTGATGTCTTGGTCGCGGAAAAACACCACCCGGTGTTTGAGCAGCGCGGTTTTGATTGGTGCAAACAGATCGGCATCTCGACTGGCTTCACCCAGGTTCACACCGCTGATTTCGGCACCGATGGTGGGGGTTAGGGGGCGCACGTGCATGGGGGGCTCCTGGTAAAACGTGGACGGCTCAGATCACAAAAATCGACGAGCCTGTGGTCTGGCGGGCTTCCAGATCGCGGTGGGCCTGCACCGCATCGGCCAAGGCGTAGCGCTGGTTGATCTCGATACGGATGCGCCCCGCAGCGATGTGGCCAAACACCTCGGCTGCCAGTTCCGCCTTTTCTGCGGGGTCGGCGATGTAATCGGCCAGCGCGGGGCGGGTCAAAAACAGCGATCCCTTGCGGGCCAGGATGTGTGGGTTGAATGCGGGGATGGGGCCACTGGCTGTGCCCACGCACACCATCAGGCCGCGCCGCTTGAGCGAGTCCAGCGAGGTCTCAAAGGTCGACTGCCCCACGCTGTCAAACACCACGTTCACGCCCACCCCACCGGTGAGGTCGCGCACCCGCTGGGCCACGTTCTCGTGGCTGTAGTTGATGGTGTGGTCGCACCCATGGGCCCGTGCCAGCTCGGCCTTTTCGGGGGTAGAGACCGTGCCAATCACGGTCACGCCCAACAGCTTGGCCCATTGAGAAACGATCAGCCCCACGCCACCGGCGGCTGCATGCAACAACAGGGTGTCCCCCGCTTTGAAGGGGTGTATGCGCCGCAGCAGGTAGGCCGAGGTCAGGCCGCGCATGGTCATGGCTGCCGCCGTTTCCAAGGGGATGTTGTCGGGCAGTTTGATCAACGGTGCCGCTTCGATGAGGCGTTCGTCGCAATAGGCCCCCAGGGTATTGGTGAAACCGGTGTAGGTGACGCGGTCGCCCACCGCCACATGGGTCACACCGGCGCCCACCGCCTCAACCACCCCCGCGGCCTCCACCCCCATGCCGCTGGGAAGGGGTATGGGGTAGGTGCCGTTGCGGAAATAGGTGTCGGCGTAGTTCAGGCCCACGGCCACGTGGCGCAAGCGCACCTGCCCGCGGCCGGGGTCGCCCACCTCTACGGATTGGCTGTAAAGGACCTCGGGTCCACCGGTCTGGTCGAATCGAATGGCTGTTGCCACAGGGTTTCCTTGTTGGTTTGGTGTTGCCCAAAATGTAGAGGGCGCGCGCATCCGGTATTTGCCTTTTGATGACAAACATTTATCATTTAATGAACCGCGTTTGCTGCCAGTTGCTGGTTTGTGGTGCGGATTTTTTTGAACCCCAAACCAGGTGGCGGTATGCGCAACAACGGTAGGCAACGCAACACAGCCCTCAAACGCGCGGCGGTGTTGTCGCATTACGACGAGGTGGCCGCCACGCTGGGCTTGAACCCCCACCCCCTGTTGCGCCAAGTGGGACTCACGCCGCAGATGTTGTCGGTCCCCACCAACATGATCCCCATGGACAGCACCGTGGCCCTGTTGGACCTGACCGCACAGGTCAGCGGCTGCGAGACGGTCGGCCTGATGATGGCCGAGGCCCGAAACCTAGCCGACTTTGGTCCAATAAGCCTGTTGCTGGTGCAACAGCCCTCGATGCGTGGCGCTTTACAAACCATTTCGGAGTACCGCCACGTGCTCAACGAATCGTTGGGTCTGTACATCGAAGACGCCGGCAAACACAGCATCATTCGGGAGGAAATCGTGACCGACTACCCCGGCAACGCCAGCCAGTCCAGTGACATGGCGGTGGGGGTCTTGCTGGTGCTGTTTCGGGCCATTTTGGGCCCCCAATGGCGCCCACAGGTGGCCCACTTCACCCGCGTGGCGCCGCAAGACCTGCAGGTCTACAAACGGTTGTTCAAATGCCCCCTGCAGTTCGAAAGCGACTTCAATGGCCTGGTTTGTTGGGCTACTGACCTGGACAGACCCAACCCTCAAGCGGACGCCGCCATGGCCCGCTACGCCCAGTCGTTCATGGACACGCTGCCCAAACCTGGGGGCCGGTCCGTGGTGCAGGACGTGCGGCGTTCGGTGTACCTGCTGTTGCCCATGGGGCGTGCGGGTGTGGAGCAGGTGGCATCTGGTTTGGGTGTGCACGTGCGCACATTACAGCGCCAGTTGGACGAGGCCGGTGTGAGTTTTTCCAGCATCTTGAACGAGGTGCGCCGCGAGTTGGCGCAGCGTTATGTGGACAACACCGAACACCCCATGGGCCGGGTGGCTGAGCTGCTGGGGTACGCCAACCAGAGCTCGTTCACACGTTGGTTCACAGCCCAGTTCGGGCACCCACCCAGCCGCAACCGCACCCCTTGAAACCCGGGGCCTGGGTCCGCCGTGGCGCGTGAAGTGCAATACCTGTCGCAAAAAGGTAAGCCTGCTGGGCCGCTTTGTCGAACAATCGCAGCCATGATGGTGGGTTGTGGCGGTGTTCCGCCAAGGAGCACGCATGCTGGAATGGAAAACGCGGGTGGAGGTGTTGTGGCCAGGGTTGTTGATGGCCGCCCTGGTGGGCATGGCCGCGGTGTTTTTGGCCAACCACTACGGCGCGCCCGTGATGCTGTTCGCCCTGATGCTGGGCATGGCAGTCAACTTTTTGTCGGAAGAGGGCCGTTGCCGCGCCGGCATTGAGTTCACCGCCAAACAGGTGCTGCGCTGGGGGGTTGGCCTGTTGGGTCTCAAGATCACCGCAGACCAAGTCCAGGCCATGGGGTGGGAGCCGGTGGCGGTGGTGGTGGTGTCTGTGGCGGCCACCATTGTGTTTGGCATCACCATGGCCAAACTGCTGGGTTTTAAAGCCTTTTTTGGCTTGTTGTCCGGTGGGGCTGTGGCGATCTGCGGGGCCTCAGCCGCTATGGCCATCTCGGCCGCTTTCCCCAACCACCCCTTGCGCGACCGGGCCACCCTGTTCACGGTGATCGGTGTGAGCACCCTGTCCACCATGGCGATGGTGTTGTACCCGCTGGTGGTGCGCTGGTTGGGGCTGGACCCTGTGCACGCCGGGTTTTTCCTGGGGGGCACCATCCACGATGTGGCGCAGGTGGTCGGTGCCGGTTACAGCATGGGCCACGACACCGGTGACGCCGCCACCGTCGTCAAGTTGATGCGGGTGGCCATGCTGGTGCCGGTGTTGGGTGTGGCCGCCTGGATGACACACGCCAGTTACGCGCAGGCCCAGGGTGGGGCGTTGCCTGCGGGCCAGGAGCCACCCGCACGGCCCCCACTTTTGCCTGGGTTTGCGGTGGTCTTTGTGGCCTTGGTGGTGGTCAACAGCCTGGGTGTCTTGCCGGCGTGGGTGGTGGACAGCGGCAATGACCTGTCCCGGGCCTGCTTGGTGGGCGCCATGGCCGCCATAGGCATGAAAACCCACCTGAAGGACATCCTCAATGTCGGTTGGAGGCCAGTGGCGCTGCTGGTGTTGGAAACGGTGTTTTTAGCGGTGTTTTTTTGGGGTGCGATGAAGCTTTTGGGGCTGTGACACCGCTGCGCTGGCTGCATTCAGTCATGCTGGGGCGTGTACACCTTGCGCAGCAGGTCTTTGAGGGTGTCGATCTCGGTGGGGCTCAGGCGCCCGGCCACCTCGTTTTCCAGGTCGGTGGCGGTGGCCTGGGCGCTGGCCTGCAGCACTTGCCCTTCTGGTGACAGGTAAAGGCCTTGGGCCCGCCGGTCTGAGGGGTGCACGCGGCGTTCGATCAGGCCGCGTTTGTCCAGGTTTTTGACCATGCCCACCAAGTTGGGTGGCAGGATGTCCAGTGCCGCACACAGTTGCCTGGAGGTGATCCCCGGGTTGTGGGCGATCAAGGTGAGCACGGAGAAGTCCACCGGCCGCAAGCCGTAGTTGGCCATGCGGGGCAGGAACACCGAGATCACTGCCAGTGCGGCGCGGCGGGCGTTGTAGCCCAGCAAGGTTTCCAGGTAGCGGGTGTCCACCGCGTCCACCGTGTCGGTGGGCAAGGGCAGGGCTACAGCTGTGCCGGCCTTGCGCGGGTTGCGTGTGCCACTGGGGCGGCGCAAGGTGTTGGCGACGGTGGTATCGGGCATGGTTGCCAAGCATAACGGTTTGTGGCGCGGTTGCCCAAACCGTGTGGCCGGCTTCAGCTGGTTTGCAGGGTGGCCCGCATGGTGGCCAGGCGCATGTCGAACTCGGGCCAGACCCAGCGCCAGAAAGCCTGGTGCGGGGCTGTCCACCGGGCTGCGCCTGCACCCGGGGCATTGACTATGCGGGCCCACGCCCAGGCCATCAGGGCCAGCGCCACGGCACGCAGGGCGTCGTCGGCCAGCCAGTGGGCCAGGTCGGCGGGGGCTTGAGGTTGGCGGGTGGCGGGCAGCAGCTCGCCGCGCACAAAGGCGGCCAGCTGTTCCAAGGCATCACGGGCGCGCTGGGCACCGGGGGCGGTGCCCAGGTCGGCCACCAGGCTGTCGATCAAACCCAGCAAACCGGCACCGCCATCGGGCAGCACCTTGCGCAGCAGCAGGTCTATGGCCTGGATCTCGTTCGTACCCTCGTAGATCATGGCCACGCGGGCGTCTCGAACCACCTGTTCAACACCCCATTCGCGCACATAGCCGTGGCCACCAAACACCTGCAAACAGGCGCTGGCGCCATGGAAGGCTTGGTCGGTCCAGGCCGATTTCAGCACGGGGGTGACCAGCGCGCACCAGCGCTGGGCGCTCTCGCGTTGGGCGGCATCGGCGCTGTGTTTGATCACGTCCAGTTCCACCGCTGTGCGGTAAGCCAACACGCGGCCGGCGTCGACCCAGGCGCGCTGCGTGTCGAGGATGCGGCGCATGGCAGGGTGCAAGGCGATGGGGTCGGCCTCGCCGGCCTTGGCGGTACCACCTGGCGCGCGCATCTGGCGCCGCTCTTGCGCATAAGCGTGGGCTTTTTGCCAGGCGGCCTCCAGCAAGCCTATGCCTTGCAGGCCCACGTGCAACCGGGCGGCGTTCATCATCACGAACATGGCGTTCAGGCCTTTGCCCGGTTCGCCCACGATCCAGGCAGCCGCTTCGTCGAAGCGCAACACGCAGGTGGGGCTGCCGTGCAAGCCCATTTTTTCTTCGATGCGCTCGCACACCACGGCGCTGCGACTGCCGTCTGGGTAGAACTTGGGCACCAAAAACAGCGACAGGCCTTTGGGGCCCGGGGGCGCGTCGGGCAGGCGGGCCAGCACCAGGTGCACGATGTTGTCGGTCAGGTCGTGTTCGCCCCCCGAGATGAAAATTTTGGTGCCACTGAGGGCGTAACGGCCTTCTGGGTCGTTGGCCAGGGGCACGGCTTTGGTGCGCGCCAAGCCCAGGTCGGAGCCGGCGTGGGGTTCGGTCAGGCACATGGTGGCCAGCCATTCACCGGTGGCCACCTTCTCCAAGTAGGTGGCCTTCAGCGGCTCGGAGGCGTGGTGTTTGATGCACTCGTACGCGCCGTGCAGCAGGCCAGGAGCCATGGTCCAGCCGTGGTTGGCTGCGCTGAGCATTTCGTACAACATGGCTTCCAACACCGCCGGCAGGCCTTGGCCGCCATCGCCGGTGTCGCAGGCCAGCGCGGGCCAGCCAGCTTGCCAGAAGGCCTGGTAGGCGTCGCGGAAGCCAGGTGGCATGGTGACCGCGCCATCGGCCCAGCGCGCGCCGGTTTCGTCGCCGTCGCGGTTCAGTGGGGCCACCACCTCGCCCACAAACTTGGCCGATTCCTCCAATACCTGTTGCATCAGGTCGGTGTCGGCCTCGGCGTGGGCTGGAAGGGCTTGCAACTGGGTGGGGGCCTGCAGCACCTGTTGCAAGATGAAGGCCATATCGGCGGTGGGGGGCGAGAAGTGGTTCATGGCAGAAAACAAATGGATCAGCGGGTGGCTTGTTGGGCTTTGTCGGGCGAGCCTTCCAACCCGGCCAGCAGGGCTTTGCTGTTGCCCGGTATGACCATTTGGAACTTGTTGTCGACGGTGGTGTAGTCGAAATAGCCCATGCGAGCGATGGGTTGGATCTTGAGCACATCGACCAGGCCATTGGCGTCGATCACAGCGTCGTCGATGTGGATGGCCACCACGCGGCCAAACACCACATCAACCGTGCCCATGGGGGGTTTGCCTGGGAAGCGCAGGGTGTTCAGGTACTCGCATTCGAACTGGATGGGGGAACCCGCCACCCGCTTGGGCGCCACCAGGCGGCTGGGCAGTTTGGCCAAGCCCGCGCGTTCGAACTCGTCCACACCATGGGGCAGCTCTTCAGCGCTTGCATTCACCGCGTCGCGCAGCGCCCAGGTGGCCATATTCCACACAAACTGGCCGGTTTGTTCGGCGTTGCGGACCGAGTCCTTGCGTTCGCCTTGTGTGGTCTGGTTGGCGCTGAACATCACGATGGGTGGGTCGAAGGTGACGTTCTGGAACTGGCTGTAGGGCGCCAGGTTGTCGCGGCCCTGGGCGTCCACGGTAGAAATCCAACCGATAGGGCGGGGCACCACACAAGACTTGAACGGGTCGTGGGGCAGCCCGTGGGGCGTTTTACCGGGTTCGTAGTACATGGGGCCTTGGAACGTTGGATGGAGGGGTCAGCGGCAGCTGTAGCTGCTGGCGGCTTCGACGGGGCCTGTGCCGTTGTAGCGGGCCACGGTGGGGTGGGCGCACAGGGGGCGGGTGCGTTCAGCAGACCAAGTCGCTGGCACGTCGGCGTTGACGCCCCCCGGGTTGCCGGCACCGCGTGCGCTGGCGACCACGGCTTGTGGGGTCACACCTTTTTCAACCCAGTTGACCAGAGGCGTTAACAGATCGAACTGGTCGGTGGCGGGGCCGCCACTGCAATGGGCCATGCCGGGCACGGGGAAATAGCGGGCGAAGCCCTGGGCGCCAGGTGTGCGTTGGACACGGTCCACCCATTGCCGGGTGTCTTCGGCCGAGAAAATGGCGTCGGCCACACCGTGGTACAGCACCATGCGGGCGCCCCGGCTGGCCAGTTGGGCCATGCTGGTGGGGTTTTCATGGCCGGGGGGCGTCATCAACGCCATGCCCGATTCGGTGTAGGTGGCGTTGGTGGCCGTGAACAGTTGCAGGCGCTGCGTGATGTTGTCGGCCAAGGGGTTGACCGGCCCTGGCGGCACGCTGAACACCGTACCAGTGGAGAGTGGGTCCAAGGCCACGGCGTTTACAAATTTCCAGGTGGCCCAGTTGGGCGCGGCCAGGCCGGGGTCGTACGCAAAAGGCGCGTAGATGGCGCGGCCATCGGCGGTGCGCCCGCCCGCAAAAACGGCGGCCACCGCCTTTTTCTGGTCGGCGGTCAGGCACTGGCCGTTGCGGACGCCGGTGCAGGTGGCCACGGCGGTTTGCAGGTTGAACCGCGCCTGGCAGGCCTGGGTGTCTTGCACCAGACCGTCGGTCACACCGTCCAGGCTGTCGCAGGTGGCCAGGATGGCGTTGGCCACGTGTTGCCGCTCGGCGGCTGTGAACGCGGTCTCAAGGTTGGGGATGGTGGCGTTGGGCACCAACGGGTGTTTGGTGGTGGCACCAGGGGTCGCCAAGGGCGCCCACTGTTGGGCACCCCACAACTGGGCCAAGGCCGCGTTGGGCAGGCGGTAACCCGGTGCACCCACCAGGTAACCATCGTACTGCTCGCCCAAGCGGGCCGCGGCCACCATGGCGTGGCGGCCGCCGTTCGAGCAGCCACCAATGTAAGAACGGTCGGGCCCTTTGCCGTAGGCGGTCTGGATGAGCGCTTTGGCCATGGGGGTGAGCTTGACCACGGCTTGGTAACCGTAGTCCAACCGGGCTTGCGGTTCAGCTCCAAAGTAGGGTGTTTGGGCACCCGTGTGTCCAGCGTCTGAGCTGATCACGGCAAAACCCTGAGCCAGGGCGCCGGTCAGCGGGCCGCCACCCAAAGCCCCCTCTGCTGGGCGCACGGCGCCGTCCAGCCCGCCATTGCCCTGGTGGTAAAAACGCCCGTTCCAGGCCTGGGGCAGGCGCATCTCAAACGCTATGGCGTAGGTGCGGCCATCGCTACCCTGGCGCTTGTGCATCTGCCCTTTGACCAGGCAGTGCTCGGCCACGGCTTGGCCGCCCAGTTTCAGCGCACCCGCAGGGGCCACGGTCGCGCTGTCGATCTGGGTGTTGTCGAACCGGAAGGCACCCAACAAACCGGCACACTGTTGCAAGGCCGCCCCAACCGCCACGCCCATCCCTGTGGCATTGCCACCGGATTGGGGTGGGGCTGAGCAAGCCCCCAACGTGGCGGCCACCAGGGCCACGGCCAATGTTTTACAGGGGGTTTGCCAAGTTTGCATGGTGCGCTCTCCGGTGGGCTGTGTCGATCAGGACTCGGCGGTGAAACCGATGCGCTTGACGATGGGGCCCCAATACTCGTACTGGGCCTTG
>JBEBBB010000254.1:0-5427 GCA_041158605.1 Pseudomonadota bacterium | reverse complement strand
ACCGCCTACGCCCACCCCTGGGGCGTGCGCCATTTCCAGGACTCGCTGGTGGCGGGTTATTGGATGTCGATGTTGGTGGGCGCCGCCCCGCACAGCGGGCCGGCCGGCCCCAGCTTACCTGACGGCCGTCCCTTGTTGGGTTACATGGTGGCCATGCGGGGTGTGGACGAGGTGCACCTGCTCAACATCACCACGGTGCCCCAGCACCGCCGACAAGGCTGGGCGTCTTGGATGCTGCAGGCGCTGGCCACCTGGTCGGTGGCGGTGCAGGCCCAGGCCTTGTGGTTGGAGGTACGTGTGGGCAACCAGGCGGCCCGGGCCTTGTACGAGCGCAGCGGCTTCAAAGCCGTGGGCCTGCGCAAAGCTTATTACCCCAACGGCCCGGCCCCCCGCGAGGACGCGGTGGTCATGAGCCGCGATTTGACGGTGGTGCCCGCATGACCGACACGCCGAACGGACCGACCGCGCCGAGCGCCCGGCCACGCCTGGACCCCCGCCACAACGCCATGCTGAGTGCCATGGGCGTGGCCACCTGGTGGGATACCGAGCCACCCACATCCCACACCCCGCCGGTTCCCGAGCGGCGGCCAACGGCTGTGGCACCCGTGGCACCCGTGGCATCAGCGGCACCCACCGCATCTACGGCCCCTCAGCGCCCGACCGTCACGCCTGTCAGGGCTGCTCCTACAGCCCCATCGGTCTCGCCACCCACCGTGTCACGTACGGCCACGCCCGCGTCGCTGCAGCCCTTGCTCGACATGCGCGCCTTGGAAGAGGCTGTGCGCACTTGCACGGCCTGTGGTTTGTCACAACAGCGGCGCCACGCGGTGCCGGGTGTGGGTGATGCCCACCAGCCCGATTGGTTGGTGGTGGGGGAGGCCCCTGGTGAAGAGGAAGACCGGCAAGGTGTCCCGTTTGTGGGCCGCGCGGGCCAGTTGCTCGACCGCATGTTGGCGGCCATGGGGCTGACCCGCGAAGAGAAGGTCTACATCGCGAACGTCATCAAATGCCGCCCGCCCCAGAACCGCAACCCCGAGCCGGACGAGGTGGCACAGTGCACCCCGTACCTCTTGCGCCAGGTGGAGCTGTTGCAACCCCGCATGGTGTTGGCCATGGGCCGGTTTGCGGCCCAAACCCTGTTGGCCCAAGGGTCGGGCATGTCCGCCGACGCCCTGCGCCAAATCCCCTTGGGCAAGCTGCGTGGGCGTGTGCACACCATCCAGGTGGCTGGGCGCAGCTACCCAGTGGTGGTCACCTACCACCCGGCTTACCTGTTGCGCAGCCCCGCTGAAAAGGCCAAGGCCTGGGCCGATCTGTGTTTGGCCATGGACACCGCAGACGCTGCCCACCAGCCATAACCATCCGTAGCCATTTGTAACAGCGGTAAGGGTGTCCACCCCGCCTTGTGGCCGGTGGTCTGTGGTGGTATGGTCTTTGTTACACAACTGGATTATGGAGGGTTCTCACCATGCGCATGCGTTCCTTGTTGGCCAGTGTTTTGGCGTTCGGCCTGATGGGCCTGCAGGCGGGTTTGGCCTGTGCCCAGCCCGTCATCCGCACCTTCACCGTTCAGCCCGTGCCAGCCCTGGTGCCGGGCACCGAATTGGTGTTTAAGGTGAACGGGTCGCCTGGTGGCCAAGTGAGCCTGAAGTTGGCTGGGAGTGCCAGCACCGTGCCCTTGCCCGAGGGGCAGCCTGGGGCCTACCAAGGGGCTTACACCCTGAACAACCGTGACCAGGTCACCCACAGCAGCGCTGTGCAAGCCACCTTGCGCTTGGGCGACCAAGAGACCCGAGCCAACCTGGGGCAACCGCTGCTCACCGCGAGCGCGCAGAAGGCCGCAGGGGCGTTGGCCAAACCCGCTGGCGCCATCACCTACCTCGACACCCGTGTGACCGGTCCCTACGCCGGTGGCAGCGAGATCGCGTTCACACTGAAAGGCGCCCCGGGTGGGCAAGCCAGTTTGGCCGTGACCGGCAGCGACGCCCGCATTCCCCTGGCCGAAACCCAACCCGGCGAGTACACCGGGCAATACACCATCCGAACCCGCGACACCATCACAGCGCGCAGCACGGCCAACGCCACCTTGGTGGCCAACGGCAGCACCTCCCGCGCGTCCAAAGGCCTGTCGGCCGATGCGTGGCAGGCACCGGTGGTGGCCCCCATGGCCAGCACCTTCCCGGCACCCGGCACTGGCCCTGCAGTGGCCAGCCACCAAACCTGCGACACCTGTGGGGTGGTGCAAAACATCCAGGTGGTGGACGTCAAGGGGCAACCCGGTTACGTGGGAGCCATTGCCGGTGGTGTGGCAGGAGCGGTGCTGGGCAGCCAGGTGGGCAAAGGCGATGGCCGCACCGTGGCCCAGGTGTTGGGCGCCGTGGGTGGTGCCTATGCCGGCCGGGAAGTGGAAAAACGCGTCAAATCCGAAAAACACCACGATGTGACCGTGCGCCTGTACAACGGCCAGGTGCAAACCGTCTCCCACAACCAAGACCCCAACCTGCGTGTGGGCGGGCAGGTGAAGATCGTGGGTGGGGTGGTGGTGGCGAACGATTGACGTTTGACAGCCAACGCCTGGTGGGCAAACCGTGCCCAACAGCAAGCGTTGGGCTGACTACTTTTGCGAAGTTTTTGTATTGGGATCCAGACGGCGCCTGTTGGCTTTGGGCATCTCCATGGTCGACAGCATGTTCGCCGTGTGCGCATGCAGCCGCGACAACAAACCGTCCAGCACCACAACCTCCTCTGGGGCCAATGCCGACAGCATTGCTTGGTTCAGTTGCACCACTTGCGGAAAAAACGTTTTGTACAAGGCTTGGCCGTTGGCTGTTAAAGACAACGTGGCCTTTCTGTGGTCGTTGGGCACCAAAACCCGATCGACCAGCCTTTTGTTGACCAATGAGGACACTGCCCTTGATGTGCGGGCGGGGTCCAATTGGGCTTGTGTGGCCAAGGCTGTCGACAACATAGGCCCATGGACGGCCAGAACCGCCAGCATGCGCCACTCCCGGCGGGTGACGCCATAACGGCCTTCACACAATTTCACTGTGGGCGAGCCGGCCAGGTTGCCCAACCGGATCAAACGGTAGACCAGCAAATCGTCGATGGTTTCAGGGGTGGCCAAGCGGGAGGTGTTCAAGGGATAACCCTCATGTTCCTTGATTAGATCAATTATCTGCTGCAGGACTACAGTGCGCTTCGGTAAAGACACCGGATGACAAAGGAGCTTTTGATGGACAACACCCGCCGCCAACTTGGGTTTGGACTGGTCGCTGCCAGTTGCTGGCTTATTTCAGGGGCCAGCGCGCATGCCCAAAGCGGTTACCCAGAGCGGCCTGTGCGGATAGTGGTGGGGTTTGCTGCCGGAACAGGTCCGGACATGGTGGCTCGGTTGTTGGCGCAGCGCCTCTCTGCCCAATGGGGCGGTGTTGGTGTGGTGGTGGACAACAAACCAGCTGCAGGCGGAACGGTGGCGGCTGCTGAGGTGGCCCGTAGCAAACCCGATGGTTACACCCTGTTGTTGGCGGCCACTGGCCAGCTCAGCATCGCGCCGAGCACCTACAGCCAACTGCCCTACAACCCTGCGAAAGACTTTACGCCGATCAGCAATGTGGCTGAGAGTGAGTTTGTTCTGCTCGTGAACCCACAAAAAGTACCAGCCAAGAATGGCCCTGAATTTGTGCGTTGGGGCAAGGGACAAAAGCCGTTGTTCATGGCCACTTTCGGTGCGGGCACCGCTGGCCATTTTGGGGCTTACATATTGGGGGATGAGTTGGGTGTTAAACCCGAGGTGGTGCACTACCGGGCAACGGCCGATGCCCTTGGGGGCTTGTACAACGGGGATGTGCAAGGGGTTTTTGCCAGCGTTGGACTGGCCGCTGCACAGGTCAAATCCCAAAAACTGCTGGCATTGGGTTCGACCGGCAGCACCCGTGCGCACACCCTTCCTGATGTGCCCACGTTCAAAGAGCAGGGGTTGCCCCAGCTGGGTTTCACTACGTGGTTCGGTATCGTTGGCCCGGCAGGTTTGCCAGGCAAAGTGGCGCAGAAGCTGAATGCCGATGTGTTGGGGGCACTGCATACCGCCGAGACCCGGCAAAAAATCGCAGATGCAGGCTTCAAAGCGCTGGGCACCAGCCCCGAGCAATTTCGCCTAACCATCGACGCAGACACCCGTTTGTGGGCCAAAGCCGTGGCGGCCACGGGTTTTAAAGCCGATCAGTGACATGGCACAAGCCGATAACCCCATGGGCCCAATGACGTTGCCGGCGCCTTTGCTGGAGCATGTTTGTGACCTGGTGGTGAGCATCGCGCAGCCCATCGACGTGGGCTGCACGCCATCGGGGCAGCGCCGGGTGATCCCCATCACGGGTGGGCTTGTCAGAGGCCCTTTGCTGAATGGCAAGGTGATGTCAGCGGGTGCGGATTTCCAGCTTTTGCTGAGCGGTGGGACTCAAGCGCATCTGGATGCCCGGTATGTCTTGGAGCTTGACGATGGGGCGAGGGTGTTTGTTCAAAACACCGCCTTGCGCGTGACTTCTGTGGACAACGCACAGCGCATCATCAATGGCCAACCCGTGCCTCCAGAACAGGTGTATTTCCGTTGTCAACCCCGCATGGAAGTCTCGAGTCCCAAATGGTCTTGGGTCAACGACAGCCAATTTGTTGGGACAGGCTATCGTGCTCCTGATGGGGTTTTTTTGTCGTTTTACCGGGTGCTGTGAGTTTGGCTCATTGACCCTTTTAGCCAATTTTTCACAGGAGTCTGGGCCGTTCAAGCGCTTGGTGTTCAGGGTATGCATTCACGCAGTTCACCCCTTCACTGGTGTTTGGGGTTGAACTTCTCGGCCAGCGGACCGTCTACCTGTAAACACCCCTCAGGAGACCCCCCGCCCAATGGTCGATGACCTGCCCTTTTTGATCCAATCCGTTGTATGGCCCGTGTTGTTGCTGGGCGCTTGGTGGCTGGGTGACCGGCTGTACCAGCGCTGGTCGGTGCCCAGGCCCACCACCTACGTGGCGTTGGGGCTCCTGGCCGGTGCGTTGTCAGGCCCTGCGGCGGGTTGGGATTGGGGTGGTTTGTCGTTTATCGCGCACTTTGCCTTGGCATTGGTGTTGTGCGAGCTGGGTTACCGGACCAATCTTCGTTGGTTCCGCCTCAACCCTTGGGTGCCTGTCACAGGTGTGGTTAGCGCGCTGGTGGTCATGGCCGGCAGCTGGTGGGTGACCGGTTGGTTTGGCGTTCCCGCCGAGGTGCGTGCCCTGGTGGCCGCTGTGGCCATGGCAGCGTCCCCAGCTGCGGTGGTCCGCGTGGTGAGCGCGGCCCGCAGCACGGGTCAGGTGACCGAGCGTGTGGTGCACTTGGCAGCGATTGGTTGCCTGATGAGTGCGGTGGCACTCAAGCTGGTGGCTGCCCACTGGCACCTG
>JBEBBB010000253.1:0-3071 GCA_041158605.1 Pseudomonadota bacterium | reverse complement strand
ATGTCGCAAATCGCGCCCATGCGGGCGAAGAGGCTGATTTGCTCGCCGGCCAGCCCCTCAGGGTACCCGGAACCATCGAGTTTTTCGTGGTGGTGCAGACACACATCCAAGGTCGCCACGTCGGTGATGCCTGCCGACAACAACCGCTTGTGGCCATCGGAGGGGTGGCGGCGCACCACGGCAAATTCCGCATCGGTGAGGCGGCCCGGTTTGTTCAACACCTCCAAAGGGATGTCCATTTTGCCGATATCGTGCAGCAACCCCGCCAACCCGGCGGCACGCACCTCTTCATCGGACAGTCCAAGTTGCCGACCCAAGGCCACCATCAGGGCACACACCGCCACCGAGTGCATGTAAGAGTAGTCGTCGGCGGTTTTGAGCCGTGCCAGGCTGATCAAAGCCCCAGCGTTGCGGGTGACGGAGTCGGCGATTTCTTCGGACACCTCCCGCGCCACCGCCTGGTCGATGGCCCGCCCCCTGCGGGCGTCCAGGAACATGTTCGAGATGGCGCGTTTGGCGCTTTTGCAAATCTGGGCCGCGCGGTGGAACTCTTCGGCCGCACTCACGGGCGCCAACATTTTGGCGGGTGGGACTGCCAGTTGTTGGGCCTCAGTCAACGCGTTTTCGTCGGGCAGTTCGCCCATGGCGGTGGTACCGGCGTCCACGTCCAGACCTTGGTCCACATCGATCCAAACCTCGGTCACGGCACTGCCGTGTATCAAGGCCAGATCCCGTTCGTCATCCAACACAAACTTGCTGCGCCAGAACGGGTGGTCCATCCACGACCCACAAAACGACTGGATGTACATGCCCAGTCGCAGGTCGGTGGTGGCAACACGTTTGAGCATGGACGGGCGTGAATCGGGGCGGTGGGCAGCAGGCTAGTGTAGCCCTGCCGACCACGCATTTTTTGCGCCAGATCAAGGGACTTGTAAGGTGCCGGTGGGTTTAAAACCCAACTGCTCTTGTTTGTCGTGGTACCCCAGTGGATTGGCCACCACCCGGCAGCGGCCCACCCAGTAATCGTGGGCGCAGTGCAGGTGACCATGCAGCCACACATCGGCCTGCGGCAACCAATGGTCCAAGTGGTTGCAAAACCCTGCTGTGCCGGGCGTCAGCCCATACCGGGGATCAGCGCTGCGCAAACTGGGCGCAAAGTGGGTCACCACCACGGTGGGTCCCTCAAACGGCAGCGCCAGCGCCTGCTCCAGCCAGGCCTGGCTCACCAGGGCCTCGGCCCGCATCGCTTCGGCATCATACAAGCGGCCCTGCCGCCAGGTGGCCATTTTCTGCAGGTAGAAGTTGGCGGCTTTGTATGCCTTCTGTCGCTGGCGCATTTGTTGCGCCACTGGGGCATGGGGTTGCACCAGGGCCTCGTAATCGCTCCAAAGGGTGGAGCCCACAAACCGCACCCCCTGCAAGGTCACCACCTCGCGGTCCAACCAGATCAAGCCCAAGCGGTCGCAGGTGTGGCGCAGCTGGGGCCGGGCGGCGTCAAAATCCAAGGCATCGTATTCGTGGTTACCCGGCACAAAAAGCACCGGTACTGGCCAACCCGCGTGTTGCGGCAAGGGCGAAAACCGGCGCAATCCCCAGTCGGGTTCGGGCATGCGGGAACCATCGGCCCGGCGTTGGTAAGAGCCCACATCGCCCGCCAGCACCAGCACATCGGCTTGGGGTGCGGGTTGGGCCACAAAGTGGGTGTTGGCTTCCAGGTGCAGGTCGCTGAGCAGTTGGATGTTCATGCAGCCGTTCCCTCTGCCGCGGCGGCAAACACCGCTTGGCGCAGCCAGCGGTGCGAGGGTGCGCCGTCGGCTTGGCGGTGCCACAAGGCGTCCACGTGCACTTGGGCCACAGGCAGGGGCAGGTCTTGGCTGACCAACTCGTGGGCCATGCCGGTCGAACCGATAAAGTGCCGGGGCAACACGGTCAACAAGTCGGAAGACGCCACCACCCGGCCCGCCGTGAAAAACTGGTTCACCGTCATCACCACCCGGCGCCGGCGGGAGACCGCCGCCAAGGCCTCGTCTACAAAACCAAAGGGCCGGCCCGAAAAACTCACCAGCAGGTGGCGGGCGTTGCAGTAGGCGTCCAGGCTGATGGGCTGCCCCGCCAGGGGATGTCCTTTGCGCATCACCACCACGTATTCGCCGTCGTACAGGCGCTGGTAGTGGAAACGAGGCACCTGCTCTTGCAGGTGGGTGGCGCCCAGCTCGGCCAGCACACCCGGGAAATGGCCTATCGCCAGGTCCACCCCACCGTCTTCCAGCAGCTGGCGGGGGTCGCGGGTGGTCAATGGCAAGACGCGCAAGGTCACCCCGGGTGCCGATGCGCCCAGCATGTCCACCAGGCTGGGCATCAGTTTGGCGGCGGTGGAGTCGGCCATGGCCATCACAAAGTGGTTGGTGGCGTGCGCGGGCTCAAACACCCCTGGCGACAGGGACGCCTGCAGCTGTGTCAGCGCTTGGTGCACGGTGGGCCACAAGGCCATGCCTGTGGGGGTGGGTTCCACACCGTAGCCCGAACGCCGCACCAAATCGTCACCCACCAACTCCCGCAGGCGGCGCAGGGCGTTGCTGACGGCGGGTTGTGTCATGGCCAGGTTGTGGGCCGCGCGGGTCAGGTTGCGCTCGGCCATCACCTCGTCAAAAACCCGGAGCAGGTTCAGGTCCAGGGTGCGGAAGTTGAGTTGATTCATAACCCTGATGAATGTAAGGCATCACAAGAATAAATTGGCATGACATGGGGGTTTACCCTAATATTCACCCCAACGGCGCCAACCGCGTCCCTTTTTACAGGAGGTTGTTATGAACACCATCGCCAACACCGCAGCCCACTCGGCCGCCCAAACACCCAAAGCGGCCACCCGCCGCCCCGAAAACGCCCGCACCTTGGCTGCCTTCTTGCTGGCTGCCGCTGTGGCCGCACTGGCCGTGGCTGTCGACGGTTTGGTGGACACCTTGGCCGAGGGCCACTTGCTGGCCACCTGGGTGGCTTTGTGGGCCGTGGTGTTCGCGGGCAGCTTGTTGCTGGCGGGCACCGCCCGGCGCACGGCTGGCCGCACCATGGCT
>JBEBBB010000252.1:0-2994 GCA_041158605.1 Pseudomonadota bacterium | reverse complement strand
CAACCTGGCGGGCCCCGCCTTTAACGACCACATCAAAGCCGAGCTGAAAAAGTGGGGCACGGTGGTCAAGGCCTCGGGCGCCAAACTCGATTGACAGCCCCAAACCACAGCACCAGACCATGGAAGACCACAACCTTTACACCGCCTTGCGGGCGGCATTCCCCGCCGACCTCGCCACCACCGCCATCGAAACCGACAGCGGCCACACCTACAGCTGGAAAGACCTGGTGTTCCGCAGCGCCCAAATGGCCAACCTGCTGGACAGCCTCGACCTGCCGTTGGGCAGCCGCGTGGCGGTGCAAGTGGACAAATCGGTCGAGGCCCTGGTGTTGTACCTGGCCACCTTGCGGGCCGGGCACGTGTTCCTGCCACTGAACACCGCCTACCAAGGGGCGGAAATGGCCTACTTCATCGGCGATGCCGAACCCGCAGTGGTGGTCTGCAGCGGGTCTAACTTCGACTGGATCGCACCCATCGCCCAGCAGGCCGGCACCCCCCACGTGTACACGCTGAACGCCGACCGGACCGGCACCTTGCTAGACGCCGCCGCGACCCAGCCCGAAACCCACACCCCTGTGGCGCGCGCGGCCGACGCCCTGGCCGTGGTGCTGTACACCAGCGGCACCACCGGCCGCAGCAAAGGGGCGATGCTGACCCACGGCAACGTGCTGAGCAACGCCCGCACGCTCAAAAGCTACTGGGGCTGGGTGCCCGGCGATGTGCTGGTGCACGCCCTGCCCATCTTCCACGTGCACGGCCTGTTCGTGGCCATACACGGCGCCCTGCTCAACGGCTCGAAGATGCTCTGGATGGCCAAGTTCGACCCCCAGCAGGCGGTCGCGCGTTTGCCCCAAGCGACGGTGTTCATGGGCGTGCCCACGTTGTACGTGCGCATGCTGGCCGAACCCGGGCTCACGCGAGAGGCCTGCCGGCACATGCGCCTGTTTGTGGCGGGCTCGGCACCCCTGTTGCTGGACACCTTCCAAGCCTGGCAGGCGCGCACGGGCCATACCATTCTGGAGCGTTACGGCATGAGCGAAACCGCCATGCTGACCTCCAACCCCTACGCCCCCGACCCCCGCTACGGTGGGGCCAGCGAGCGCCGGGGCGGCACCGTGGGTTTTCCCCTGCCCGGGGTGGACCTGCGGGTGTGTGACGACCACAACCAACCCGTGCCCACGGGCGAGATCGGCGGCATCCAGGTGAAAGGTCCCGGTATTTTCAAAGGCTACTGGCGCATGCCCGAAAAAACAGCCGCCGAGTTCACACCAGACGGCTACTTCAAAACCGGCGATGTGGGCCGGGTGGACGCCCAAGGTTACGTGACGATTGTGGGGCGCAGCAAAGATCTCATCATCAGCGGTGGGTACAACGTGTACCCGGCCGAAATCGAGGGCTGCATCAACGACATGCCCGGCGTGGATGAAAGCGCGGTGGTGGGTGTGCCCCACCCCGACTTTGGCGAGGTGGGTGTGGCCGTGGTCACGGCGCAGGCCGGTGCCACGCTGGACCCGGCGGCCATCGTGTCGGCGCTGAAGGCGCAATTGGCCAACTTCAAGATCCCCAAGCGGTGTGTGGTGGTGGACGAGCTGCCCCGCAACACCATGGGCAAGGTGCAAAAGGCGCTGCTGCGCGAGCGTTACCAAAACCTGTTCGTTCCACAAAGCTGAGCGCTCAGCGCCCACAAACTCAAAAAGGGGGTGTCCGGTGTTTGAAAAATTCCGCAACGACAGGGTGCTCGACGCCCTGCGGCTGACCGTCAAAAAGCTGTTGAGCGCCAGGGGCGAGGTCAACGCCCAAAGCATGGCGGTGCGCTTGATCGAGCAGTACGAGCGCCTGGACGCCGACCAGCGCCACGCCTTTTTTGTGTTTCTGGCGGACAGCTTCAACCCGGACCCGGAGCGGGTCAAACAGGCCGCCGAGGCCTACCACGCACTGCCCAACGCCGAGCACCTGGTGCGCCTGTTCGAGACCGTGGAACCGGCCCGGCAAGAACTGCTGCGCCGCATCAACCGGGCTCCCCGGGGCACGGCCGCCATCGTTCGGATGCGCGAGGCCTTGTTGCCCCAGTTGCGCCAGAACCCCCCGTTCAAGGCCATCGACGCCGACATGCACCACCTGCTGGGCTCGTGGTTCAACCCCGGTTTTCTGGAGCTGCACGAGATCACCTGGAACTCACCCGCGCAGCTGCTGGAAAAAATCATCCGGCACGAGTCGGTGCACGCGATTGATGGCTGGGAAGACCTGCGCCGGCGCCTGCAACCCGACCGCCGCTGCTACGCGTTTTTCCACGACCAGCTGCCCGGTGAACCCCTGATTTTTGTCGAGGTGGCGCTGGTCCCTGGCATCTCCAGGGACGTGGGGACCTTGATCGACAAAAAGGCGGAGGTCGGTCACCCACGGACCTTCAAAACCGCCATTTTTTACTCCATCAGCAACTGCCAACCCGGTCTCAAAGGGGTGTCGTTGGGCAACTTCCTGATCAAGCGGGTGGCCGAGAAACTGGTGCAAGACATCCCATCGCTCAAGGTCTTCTCCACCCTGTCGCCCATACCGGGTTTCACCCGCTGGCTCGACCAAGGGGCGCCGCTGCGGGAGGGTGTGGTGAGCGAGGCAGTGGCGCGCAAAGTGGCGGACGCGCGCACGGCCTTGGGCCCCAACAACCCGCCCTGGGCCGACCGCCTGAAAGCGGGGTGGCAACCCGGCAGCTGTAAACCGGCGGAAAAACACGCGCTGCTGCGCCTGTGTGCGGCCTACCTGAAACACCACACCACCGCGCCCGGTGGGGATGCGGTGGCCAACTTCCACCTGGCCAACGGCGCCACCTTGCACCAATTGAACTGGGCGGCTGACTTGTCGCGCAAAGGGCTGCAGCAATCGGCCGGCTTGATGGTGAACTACCTGTACGAGCTGGACAAGGTCGAAGACCAGCACGAGGCGTTTTGCCAGAAACAGGTCACCAGCTCGCGGGGGGTGGACCGGTTGTTGTGAAAC
>JBEBBB010000251.1:0-2723 GCA_041158605.1 Pseudomonadota bacterium | reverse complement strand
CAAAAAGGTTGAAGACTGAGCGCTTGGCTTGGAAAAGCGGCAAAAAAATACCGGTTTCCAAGAGACTTGGGCCCGGTGTCTGATTGTAACCTTGTGGGCGCCATGGTGCACAATCCCCCACAAAGGCGCTGCCCGCCCGAGGAGCCTCCCGGATGAACCCATCCACCCTGATCGGCATGGTGTCCAGCGTTGTGTTGCTGGCCGTGGTGCTGTTTTTTGCGGCCGACAACCCCGCGCTGTACATCGATCTGCCCAGCATCGCGATTGTGTTGGGGGGCACCATGGCAGCCACTTTTCTCAGCTACCCCCTAAAAGAGGTGTTGCGCGTGTTTGGGCTGTTGGCCACCGTGATCCGCAACGAGCGCCTCTACACGCAAAAAGACATTGATGAGCTGGTGCAGGTGTCCAAACTGTGGGCCCAAGACGATCCGCGTGCGGTTGAGCGGTTCCTCACCAAGGTGACCAACCCGTTTTTGCGCACCGGGGTTCAGTTGGTCATAGACCGCACACCCGAAGAGGACATCTTGGACCTGCTGCAATGGCGCATCGCCCGTTTGCGCGCGCAAGAAGCGGCCGAAGCCCAGTTGTTCCGGGTCATGGCCAGTTTTGCCCCTGCTTTTGGCATGATCGGCACCCTGGTGGGTTTGGTCAACCTGATGGACATTCTGGGCGAGGGCGACATGCGCGTGATCGGCCAGCACCTGGCCGTGGCCCTTATGACGACTTTCTACGGCATTTTGTTGTCCAACTTGGTGTTCAAGCCCGTGGCGGTCAAGCTGGAGCGTCGCACCGAACAACGGGTGGTGTTGATGAACATGGTGCTGCAGGGCATCTCCATGATGTGCGCCAAGCGCAGCCCCGCGCTGATGCGCGAGACGCTCAAATCGTTTGTGGCCCACTACGCCGACGAGATTTTTGACGGTGACAACGGCACCGGGCGACCCATGCTGAAACCCACGGGCAAGGCCAAACCATGAGCGACAGCCTGGCACCCAGGCCACCCGAGCTGATCGCCTCCATGGCGGCCATTCCCTCTGCGCCACCCGCGCCCGTGGTGGTGCACACCCGGCAGGCTTTGCATGCCGGGCGTTTTCACCGCTGGCATGTGGAAGAGGGCATTCCCCAGGAAGAAGAAAGTTGGCTGATCACCTACCTCGATGTGATGACCTTGTTGTTGGTCATGATGGTGGTGATGTTGTCTTTTGCAGAACCCCGCTCCACCAAGTTGCCCAAGGGCGAGGTGGCGGGTGCACCGGGTGTGGGTATCAAAGTGGCTGGGCAAGGGGAGGGTGTGCCCTCCACCGTGGTGCCCCCCATCCCCTTGCCCCATCCCGTGACCGCCAGCGGCGGTGGCACGGGCCAGCAACCCGAACCCGGCAAGAAGCCCCAGAACGGTGGGGCCGACGGTGGGGTGTCTTTGGAGGGTTTGGGGTCTGACGTGCAGGCCACGGTCCAAGAGGGGGTGGTGAGTTTTCGCATCAGCAGCGAGGTGTTGTTCGCCCCCGGCGACGCCGCCCTGACCGAGGCGGGTAAAAAAGTCATGGACACGCTGTTGCCCGTGTTCAACAAGGCCCCAGACCACACCATCGTGGTGGAAGGGCACACCGACAACCAACCCATCAACACCGTCCGGTTCCCGTCGAACTGGGAACTGGCCGCTGGCCGTGCGGGGAGTGTGGTGCGCCATTTCCAGACCCGGGGCATCAACCCCACGCGCCTGCGCGCCACTGGGTATGCCGACACCAAACCCTTGGCCAGCAACAACACCGCTGAGGGCCGTTCCACCAACCGGCGCGTGGAATTGGTGATGGAGGCCCCCCGGCCACCGCGTTGACCGTTGGGGTTTCTACAATCGGGCCCTATGCCCGTTACCCACACACCGTCGCCCCTGCTGCAGGGCCTGAACCCCGAACAGTTGCAGGCCATCACCTTGCCGCCAGAACACGCCCTGATTTTGGCGGGGGCCGGTTCCGGCAAAACCCGGGTGTTGACCACCCGCATCGCGTGGTTGATGAGCACCGGCCAGGTGTCGCCCGGTGGTATTTTGGCCGTGACCTTCACCAACAAAGCGGCCAAAGAGATGGTCACCCGTTTGTCGGCCATGTTGCCTGTCAGTGTGAGGGGCATGTGGATAGGTACGTTCCACGGTCTGTGCAACCGGCTGTTGCGCGCCCACTGGAAACAGGTGGGCCTGCCCCAGGCGTTTCAAATCCTGGACACCCAGGACCAACTGAGTGCCATCAAGCGCTTGGCCAAACAATACCAGCTGGACGAGGAGCGCTTCCCGCCCAAACAACTCCAGTGGTTCATTTCGGGCTGCAAAGAGGACGGTTTGCGGCCCGGGGACGTGTCGGTTCGGGATGAAGACACCCGCAAAAAGGCCGAGTTCTACCAGCTGTACGAAGAGCAGTGCCAGCGCGAGGGCGTGGTTGATTTTGGGGAGCTGATGTTGTGCAGCTACGAATTGCTGCGCGACAACGATCCGGTCCGCGAGCACTACCAGAGGCGCTTCCGGCACATCTTGATCGATGAGTTCCAGGACACCAACAAGCTGCAATACGCGTGGCTCAAGCAGCTGGCCGGCAGTGACCAGGGCGGTCGTTTTGTACCCGGGGGGAACGCGGTGCTGGCGGTGGGTGACGACGACCAAAGCATCTACGCCTTCCGTGGGGCCCGTGTTGGCAACATGGCCGATTTTGTGCGGGAGTTTGGTGTGCAGCACC
>JBEBBB010000250.1:0-3825 GCA_041158605.1 Pseudomonadota bacterium | reverse complement strand
TGCCAAAAACACCACCCGCCAGGCCATAGAAGCTTGGCGGGTGGTGGCCTAAGCGGCAGTTTACTTCTGGATTTGGTTCCAGACCTTGCTGCGGATCTGAGCGGTCAGGGCGTCAGGCAGGGGCACGTAATCCAAATCAGCTGCCATTTGTTTGCCGTTTTTGAAGGCCCAGTCGAAAAACTTCAGGGCTTCGGCAGAGGCCACCTTGTCGGCGGGTTGTTTGTACATCAGGATGAAGGATGCGGTGGACACGGGCCAGCTGTCGGCGCCTTTGGCGTTGACCATGGAGATGCCCATGCCAGGCACGCTGAACCAGTCAGCACCAGCGGCAGCGGCGGCAAAGGTTTTGTCATCGGGGCTGACGTACTTGCCATCGGCATTCTGCAACTGCAGGAAGTTCATGCCGTTTTTCTTGACGTAGGCGTATTCCACGTAACCCACAGCACCCTTGATGCGGTTCACGTTGGCGGCCACACCTTCGTTGCCCTTGCCACCCACAGAGGTGGCGGCAGGCCACTTGACCGCAGCGCCCTTGCCCACTTTGTCGGCCCAGTCTTTGCTAACGGCGCTCAGGTAGTCGGTCCAGTTGAAGGTGGTGCCAGAGCCGTCTGCGCGGTGCACCACGGTGATGAGCTGGTCGGGCAGCTTTTTACCAGGGTTCAGGGCGGTCAGTTTGGCATCGTTCCATTTGGTGATGGTGCCCATGAACATTTCCGCCAACACGGGGCCGGTCACGCGCAGCTCACCAGGCTTAAAACCCTCCAGGTTGAGCACAGGCACCGTGCCACCGATGATGGCGGGGAACTGCACCATGCCGTCTTTGTCCAGCTCTTCACCTTTGACGGGAGCGTCGGTGGCACCGAAAGTGACGGTTTTGGCGCGGATTTGGCGGATGCC
Organism: Pseudomonadota bacterium; assembly: GCA_041158605.1. Taxonomy (GTDB): domain Bacteria; phylum Pseudomonadota; class Gammaproteobacteria; order Burkholderiales; family Burkholderiaceae_C; genus JBEBBB01. The sequence continues at coordinate 2,928 of JBEBBB010000250.1, read as the reverse complement.
GCCAGAGGAACCGATGGATTGGTAGTTCAGACCGGTGCCGGAATCCTTTTTGTAGGCTTCGGCCCACTTGGCGTAGATGGGGAAGGGAAAGGTCGCGCCCGCGCCAGTGATGTCGGCGGCCATGGCCAGCTGGCTGAAACCCAGGGTGGAAGCGGCAACGGCAGCGGCTGCCACGGTTTTCAGGAAGGTGCGTTTCATCGGTTTCCTTGCGTAGGTTGGTTAGGAATGGTTGTAATTTAGGAACTTTCTGTGACAGTCTTGTGACGGTTTATCGAGGTCTTGAAGGTGGTATCCTGAACGCCCTGGAAAGACGCTTTACCGCATGCAAAACGGCACCCTCCTCGCTGCCCTGGACCTGGGGTCCAACAGTTTTCGCCTCGAAATCGGCCGCTACGCCTCTGGACACATCGAACGGATGGAGTACCTGAAGGAGACGGTTCGGCAGGGCAATGGGCTGGACGACCAAAAAAACCTGAATGTGGCGGCTATGGAACGCGGCTGGGATTGTTTGGCCCGGTTTGCCGAGCGTCTGCACGGCTTCAAAAAAAACCAGGTCAGGGCTGTGGCCACCCAAACCCTGAGAGAAGCCCGCAACCGCGATGATTTCCTGAACAAGGCCCAGGCCATATTGGGGTTTGGCATTGAGGTGGTGTCCGGCCACGAAGAGGCCCGGTTGATTTACCAGGGGGTGTCTCACCTGCTGCCGCAATCGGATGAAAAACGGTTGGTGGTGGACATCGGCGGCCGCTCAACCGAGGTGATTTTGGGCCAGGGTTTTGCCGCTCACAAGATGGAGTCTTACCGGCTGGGCAGCGTGGCCTGGTCGAACCGGTACTTCCCCAAAGGCCAATACACCCTGGCGCTGATTCAAACCGCCGAGGTCGCGGCCAAAGCGGTGCTGGACGAGGCCCTGGACACGTTTCCCTTGGGGTCCTGGGAGACGGCTTATGGCTCGTCGGGTACTGTGGGGGCCGTGGCGGATATTCTTCAAGCCAACGGGTGGCCCACCGGTGTGGTCACCCAAGCGGGGCTGGATTGGTTGACCGACCGTTTGGTCAAGGCCGGACACGCCGACGAGTTGCGCCTGGAGGGCATGAAAGAAGACCGCCGGGCCGTGATCGCCGGTGGCGTGTGTGTGCTCAAAGCGGTGTTTGACCTGTTTGGCCTGACCGTGATGCACCGGGCCGAGGGGGCTTTGCGGCAAGGGGCTTTGTATGACCTGATCGACCGCGAAACCGATAAAACCGATGTTCGGGAACGGACGGTGCGCTGGCTGGGGGAGCGGTTTTCGATCGATACCGTGCATGCCCAGCGGGTCAGCCACGTGGCCACGACGTTGTTCACCCAAATCGCAACACCCGACGCCTTGAATGGGCGTTATTCTCAAAAGCTGGCCTGGGCCGCCCGCCTGCATGAAATCGGCACCCACATCTCCCACACCGATGCCCACCGCCATGGGGCTTACGTGTTGGACCATGTGGACGCACCGGGTTTCTCCATGCCCGAATTGCACCGCATGAGCCAACTGGTGCTGGGACAGCGCGGCAAACTCAAAAAAATGGAGCCCGACCTGGACGACGAGCTGTTTGCCAAGCAGTTGTTGTGTTTGCGCCTGGCCGCCCTGTTGTGCCACGCCCGCAAAGACCCCGACGTTGCAGCACTGCGCCTGGGGTACCGCAACAAGGCGTTCAAGTTGACCGCAGCGCCGGGTTGGGCCAAGCGTTACCCCCAGTCGGCGTGGCTGCTGCAGGAGGAGTTTGAGGCCTGGCAGCGCAGCAACTGGAAGTTCACGGTCGACCTGCGTTGACACGGGGCTGGGGCCCAGCCGGTTTCACATGAATTCGGGGGTTTGCACCGTGACCACCACGGTCTGGCCCTGCCCTGCCCTTTCGCGGTAGCGCAGCCACCAAACGGCTCCTTTTTTGACCGAACAATCCGCTTCCTGGAGGTTCATCAAACGGGCGATGGTGCGCCCCAAGGTGGGCTGGTGCCCCACCACCAAAGTGGGCACCCGCGCCTCAGGCCATTGCGCCACGGCCAACAGGTCTTCCACCGAGCCGGCAGGGCCGAGCTCTTCGCGCACACGGTACTTGCGCCCCAAAGCCAACACGGTTTGTTCGGTCCGTACGGCTGGGCTGGCCCATATGCGCAGGCCTTCAGGCAGCTGGCGGTCCAACCAAGCGGCCATGCGGGCGGCCTGTTTTTCACCTTTGGTGGTGAGCCGGCGGGAAAGGTCCAAATCGGGGGTGCTGTCCAGGTCTTCCAGGTCTTCGGCCTCGGCATGGCGCCACAAAATCAAATCCATGGACGCCCCCTGTCAGCCTTTGGTCCCGTAGCGGCCCATGAGCGTGTTCTGGGCAGACACCATTTGGGCGGCCCTTTGCCGGCCTTGGGGTGCAGCGACCCGCTCGTACACACCTTTGGGTTGCAGCACCCAAGCGTCGCGGGTATCGGCAAGGTACGCGTGGATGCATTCGTCCATGACCCGTGCGCGCAGGGCTGGGTCGGTCACGGGCCAGCACAGTTCGACCCGGCGCAACATGTTGCGGTTCATCCAATCGGCGCTGGACAACCACAGCTCTTCTTCGTCACCGCGTTTGAAATAAAACACACGCGAATGCTCCAACAAGCGGCCAATCACCGATCGAACCTGCACGTTATCGGTTTCACCGGGCACACCGGCCGGCAGTATGCAGGCCCCCCGCACAATGATGTCGACCTTGACACCATGTTGTGACGCGAGCGCCAAGGCCCGGGCGAGGGGCTCATCGGTCAAGGCGTTCATTTTCAGGACGATCCGGGCTTCTCGCCCTTGTTTGACCGCCTCTATGGCCGCGTCGATGCGCTCGATCATGGCCTTGTGCAAATGGAAGGGCGCGATCATGGCCTTTTGCAACCGCGGCAAACGGTTTTGGCTGGCCAGGTGGA
>JBEBBB010000249.1:0-18598 GCA_041158605.1 Pseudomonadota bacterium | reverse complement strand
CCAGGTGGGTGACATCGTGGCCATCGACCCCAGTGTGGTGCGTGCCCTGCAGGACGACCAGTTCATTCCGGTGGTCAGCCCCATCGGTTATGGCGAGCACAACGAAAGTTACAACATCAACGCCGACGTGGTGGCGGCCAAGCTGGCCACCGTGTTGCAGGCCGAAAAGCTCCTGATGTTGACCAACATCCCTGGGGTGTTGGACAAGGCCGGGCAGTTGCTGCCCGAACTGACCATGAAACGCATAGACGAGTTGATGGCCGACGGCACCATCAGCGGGGGCATGATTCCCAAACTGGCGGGGGCCCTGGATGCCGCCCGCAGTGGCGTGAACGCTGTGCACATCATCGATGGCCGCGTACCCCATGCCATGTTGCTGGAGGTCTTGAGCGACCAGGCCTTTGGCACCATGATCCGCACCCATTGACCACCGTCCTGGAGGCTTGCCCATGACCGACACCCAACCTGGTGAGGCCCCCGCCCCCAAAAAGGCCAGGCCGGCGCCAGGTGAGCGGCGTTTGCAGATTTTGCAAGCCCTGGCGGTTTTGTTGGAGGAACCCGGTGGTGAACGGGTCACGACGGCCGCTTTGGCCTCGCGCCTGGATATCAGCGAGGCCGCCCTTTACCGGCAATTCGCCAGCAAAGCCCAAATGTTCGAAGGTTTGATAGGTTTTGTGGAAGACAGCTGCATGGGGCTGGTCCAACAAGTGGACGCCCGGGAGTCGCAGCCGGTGTTACAGGTGGCCCGCATCGTGGCTGTGGTGTTGCAGTTTGTCGAGACCAACCCGGGCATGGCCCGGGTGTTGGCGGGTGATGCCTTGGTGCTGGAGCATCCCCGGTTGCAAGCGCGGGTCAACCTGTTGTGGGACAAGCTGGAGTCGGTGTTCAAGCAGCGGCTTCGGGAAGCGGCATCGCCCCAGGCTGTGCCCCAAGCGGCGGTGTTGCTGGCTTTGGTGATGGGCCGGGTGCAGCGTTACGCCCGCAGTGGTTTTCAGCGCAAGCCCACCGACGACCTGACGCCCTGTTTGGCGTGTGTGTTGCCAGGCATTTTGTGATTTTTCGACAACCGCCCATTGACGGCGGTTTTTTTTCGGTTGAAAATAGCACGATCGTTCGTTTTATTTTAAAAATGGCCACCGCCACTTCCAACCCCATCCGCCGCAGCAGCCCGGCACGTGCCGCCAAATCGCTGCACAAAGGGCAGCAAACCAAGGCCGCCATTGTGGACACGGCGCTGGGTTTGTCCGCCCATGTGGGCCTGGAAGGCCTGAGCATTGGCGCCATCGCGGACATGATGCACATGAGCAAGTCGGGCGTGTTTGCCCACTTTGGCTCCCGCGAGGATTTGCAGATTTCGGTGGTCCACGAGTACCACCACCGGTTTGAACAAGAGGTGTTTGTACCCGCCCTGGCCCAGCCCAGGGGGCTGCCGCGTTTGCAGGCGCTGTTTGAAAACTGGGTGCGCCGCACGGCTGTGGAAATCGATTCGGGTTGTGTGTACATCAGCGGCGCCGTGGACTTTGACGACCGGCCCGGCCCGGTGCGCGACGCGCTGGTGGCCACGGTCAACACCTGGCAAGCCGCGGTGCGCCGTGCGGTGGTGCTGGCCATGGAGGCTGGACACCTGTCCCGCGTGGCTGACCCCACCCAAATGGCTTTTGAGATCCACGGTTTGATCTTGGTGGTGCATTACGAAGCCCGCTTTTTGCGCAACCCCGATGCCCTGAACCGGGCCCGCCAAGGTTTTGCCAACATCCTGGACCGTTACACCGCCCACCCCTGATTTTGTTGCATCTTTTTTTGACACTGGAGACACCATGCCCACCTACAACCCCCCCCTGCGCGACATGCAATTTGTGCTGCACGAGGTGCTCAACGTCACCGACGACCTGAAGGTGTGCCCGCCCCACGCCGATATCGACGCCGACACCATCAACGCGGTGCTGGAAGAGGGTGGCAAGTTTGCGGCCGGTGTGGCGTTTCCCTTGAACATCAGCGGCGATGCCCAAGGGTGTGTGTTGGACAAAACCACCCACGAGGTGCGGGCCCCCGAGGGGTTCAAGGCCGCTTACCAGCGGTACATCGAAGGCGGTTGGCCCGCCCTGTCGTGCGACCCGCAATACGGCGGGCAGGGTTTGCCATTTGTGGTGAACCAGTGTTTTTACGAAATGCTCAACAGCGCCAACCAAGCTTGGACCATGTACCCGGGCTTGAGCCACGGCGCGTACGAGTGCCTGCACGCCCACGGCACCCCCGAGCAAAAAACCACCTTTTTGCCCAAGCTGGTGAGCGGGGAGTGGACCGGTACCATGTGCCTGACCGAACCCCATTGCGGCACCGACCTGGGCCTGTTTTGCACCAAGGCTGAGCCCCAGGCCGACGGGACCTGCCGCATCACCGGCCAAAAAATCTTCATCAGCGCCGGTGAACACGACATGGCCGACAACATCGTGCACCTGGTGCTGGCCCGCCTGCCCGATGCACCCGCTGGCAGCAAAGGCATCAGCCTGTTCTTGGTGCCCAAGTTCTTGGTCAAGACCGATGGGGCCTTGGGTGAGCGCAACGGCATCTATTGCGGCGGTTTGGAACACAAGATGGGCATACACGGCAACGCCACCGCCCAAATGGTGCTGGATGGCGCGGTGGGCACCCTGGTGGGCCAACCCAACAAGGGTCTGCAAGCCATGTTTGTGATGATGAACGCAGCCCGCCTGGGTGTGGGCAACCAGAGCCTGGGCCTGACCGAGGTGGCCTTCCAAAACGCACTGGCCTACGCCAAAGACCGCATCCAGATGCGCTCGCTGAGTGGCGTGAAAGACAAGACCAAACCCGCCGACCCCATCCTCGTGCACCCCGATGTGCGCAAGATGTTGTTGACCGGCAAGGCCTATGCCGAAGGTGGGCGGGCGTTGTTGTGTTACAGCGCGGTGTTGCTCGACAAAGAGCTGCACCACCCTGACGCCAAGGTGCGCCAGGACAGCGCCGAGCTGTTGGCCCTGCTGACACCCATCGTGAAAGCGTTTTTGACCGACAACGGCTTTGAGGCCACGGTCATGGCCCAGCAGGTGTTTGGGGGCCACGGCTACATCAAAGAGTGGGGCATGGAGCAGTTTGTGCGCGATGCGCGCATCAACATGATCTACGAGGGCACCAACACCGTTCAGAGCCTGGACCTGCTGGCCCGCAAGGTGCTGGGCAACAATGGCGCCACCCTGAAAAAGTTTGGCAAGTTGGTGGGGGCCTTGGTGGAGGCCGAGGGTGTGAACGAAAAAATGGCCGAGTTCATCAACCCCCTGGCCTACCTGGGTGAGCAGATGACCAAGTTCACCACCGAAATCGGCTTCAAGGGTTTCCAGAACCCCGATGAGGTGGGCGCCGCTGCGGTGGATTACCTGCGTGTGGCCGGCCATTTGGTGTTTGGTTACTTCTTTGCGCGCATGGCCTCGGTGGCCCTGAAACAAATCGCTGCGGGCAGCACCGACCCCTTCTACACGGCCAAGCTCCAAACGGCCCGCTTTTACTTCGCCAAGCTGTTCCCGGAAACCGCCACCTTGATGCGCACCGCGCGCGCCGGCAGTGCCGCGTTGATGGACACCGACGCGGCCTTGGCTTGATCAGGAACTTGTGATGCGCCAGACCTTCACAACTTTGCTGCTGGGGACCGTTGTATCGGCGGCTGCCCAGGCCCAAATGACGCCGGTGGGCCAGTGGCACACCATCGACGACAAAACCGGTGAAACCAAAAGCCTGGTGGTGATCACCGACAACGCCGGTGTGCTGTCGGGCCGCATCGACAAGCTGCTGCGCAAAGGTGCCGACCAGAACGCCATTTGCGACCGTTGCTCCGACGACCGCAAAGACAAGCCTATTTTGGGCATGGAGATCATCCGTGGCGCCAAAAAGGTGGAGGGCAAAGAGGTCTGGGAGGGCGGCAAGATCCTGGACCCCGAAAGCGGTACCAGTTACACGCTGAAGCTCACGCCCACCGATGGCGGCAAAAAGCTCGACATGCGCGCGTCGGTGTTTGGCATCGGCCGGACCCAGACCTGGGTGCGTGTGCAGTAAACCTGAAAGATTCAACATGTCCCGATTTCAAGTTCGCAAGGTTGCTGTGCTGGGTGCTGGCGTGATGGGGGCGCAAATCGCAGCGCACCTGGTCAACGTCCAGGTCCCTGTGGTGTTGTTCGACCTGACCGCCGCCGAAGGCCCCAAAAGCGGGATCGCCCTGAAGGCGATCGCCAACCTCAAAAAAATCAAACCGTCGCCCCTGGGTGTGGCCACAGATGCCGACCTGATCCAACCCGCCAACTACGACGAGCACCTGGATCTGTTGGCCGGTTGCGACCTGGTGATCGAAGCCATCGCCGAGCGCCTGGACTGGAAGCGCGACCTCTACCACCGCATCGCCCCCCACGTGGCACCGGGCGCGCTGTTGGCGTCCAACACCTCGGGCCTGTCGATCACGGCCTTGTCGGACGCGCTGCCCGAAGCCATGCGGGCCCGGTTTTGTGGCATCCACTTCTTCAACCCCCCGCGTTACATGCCTTTGGTGGAGCTGATCGCGGCACCCGCAACCGACCCAGCGGTCCTGGATCAGCTGGAGGGGTTTGTGACCACGGGCCTGGGCAAAAACGTGGTGCGGGCCAAAGACACCCCCAACTTCATTGCCAACCGCATTGGTATCGCGGGCATGTTGTCCACCATGGTGGAGGCCGACCGGTACGGCCTGACCTTTGATGTGGTGGACGACCTGACCGGCAAACGTTTGGGCCGGGCCAGCAGCGGCACCTTCCGCACCGCCGATGTGGTGGGCTTGGACACCCTGGCCCACGTGGTCAAGACCTTGCAAACCACCCTGAGCCTGGAGACCGATCCGTTTTATGGCAGTTTTGGCACGCCACCGGTGTTGCAGGCCTTGTTGGAGCTGGGCCACCTGGGCCAAAAAACCAAGGCCGGGTTTTACAAAAAGGTGGGCCGCGAGGTGATGCGGTTTGAGTTGGACAGCCGCGACTACGTGCCCGCAGGCCAAAAGGCCGACGAGGTGTACGGCCGCATGCTGAAAAAGCCGGCTGCCCAGCGCCTGCGCCTGCTGCGCGACGCCGAGGGACCCCAGGGCCAGTTTTTGTGGGCGATTTTGCGCAACGGCTTCCACTACGCAGCGCTGCACCTGGCCACCATTGCCGACACCGCGCGGGATGTGGACCAGGCCATGCGCTGGGGTTTTGGCATGCAACAAGGGCCGTTTGAGCTGTGGCAAGAGGCCGGTTGGCTGGAGGTGGCCCAAATGGTCCAGGCGGACATCGATGCCGGGCTGGCCTTGTGCAACACGCCACTGCCTGCTTGGGTGTTCCAAGGCCCTGTGGCCGAGCGGGGTGGTGTGCACCAGCCAGAAGGTTCATGGAACCCCAGCCGTGGCGTGTTTGAACCCCAGCGCCAGTTGCCCGTGCACCAGCGCCAGTGTTTCCGCGAAAACGTTTTGGGTGCGCAAGCCCAAGGTTTTGAGACCGCTGGCACCACAGTACACGAAGACGATGCCATCCGCTTGTGGACACTGGATGGCGAGGTGCTGATCGCCAGCATCAAGAGCAAGATGCACGCGATCAGCCCCATGGTGGCCGAGGGCCTGGGCCACGCGGTGGATGTGGCCGAAAGGGACTACCAGGGTTTGGTGGTGTGGTCGGGTGATGAACCTTTCAGCGTGGGCGCCGATTTGCAGGCCGTGATGCCCGCTTTTATGGCCGCCGGTGTGGCGGCCATTGAAGATGTGGAGGCCGAGTTGCAACGCGTTATGCTGAAGCTGCGTTACGCCCAGGTGCCCACGGTGGCGGCTGTGCGCGGCATGGCCTTGGGTGGCGGTTGTGAGCTGGCGGTCCATTGCGCCAAACGTGTGGCCCACATGGAAAGTTACATCGGTCTGGTCGAGGTGGGGGTGGGCTTGGTGCCCGGCGCTGGTGGTTTGACCTACATCGCCCGGCGCGCCGCTGAGAACGCGGCCACTTCCACGGGGACTGACCTTTTGCCCTTTCTCACCGAAGGCTTCAAAGCCGCTGCCATGGCCAGCGTGGGCACCAGCGCGTTGGAGAGCCGGCGCTTGGGTTATTTGCTGGACAGCGACGTGGTGGTGCCGCACAAAGACGAGCTCTTGTTTGTGGCCATCGAAACGGCCAAGGCCATGGCTCGCACGGGTTACCGGCCACCGCACCAGCGCCTGTTCCCTGTGGGTGGGCGGTCCGCCAAGGCCACCATCCTGGGGTCTTTGGTCAACATGCGCGACGGTGGTTACATCAGCCAGCACGATTTCCACATCGCTGGCCTGATTGCCAACGTGCTCACCGGCGGTGACGTGGACGCGGGCACCTTGGTGTCGGAAACTTACCTGATGCAACTGGAGCGCGAAGCGTTTTGCAGCTTGATCGTGCACCCCCAAACACAAGCGCGGATCATGGGCATGTTGTCCACCGGCAAACCCCTGCGCAACTGAAAGCGAGACCCGACATGAAACAAGTTCAAGACGCTTACGTGGTGGCGGCGACGCGCACCCCCATCGGGCGGTCGCACAAGGGTTTTTTTAAACACACCCGGCCCGACGACCTGTTGGCCCACGTGTTGCGGTCGGCCCTGGCCCAGGTGCCCGGCTTGGACCCAGCGGCCATTGAAGACGTGGTGTGTGGTTGTGCCATCCCCGAAGCCCAACAGGGTTTGAATGTGGCCCGTGTGGGGGCGGTGTTGGCGGGCCTGCCCAAAAGCGTGGGCGGGATCACCGTGAACCGTTTTTGTGCGTCTGGCCTGAGCGCGGTGCAAATGGCGGCCGACCGCATCCGGGTGGGCGAGTCCGAGGTGATGGTTGCGGCCGGTGTGGAGAGCATGAGCATGGTGCCCATGATGGGTAACAGCCCCAGCCTCTCGCCCGCCATTTTTGCCAACACCGACAACGTGGAGGACTACGGCATCGCCTACGGCATGGGGTTGACCGCAGAAAAGGTGGCCCAGCAATGGGGTATCACCCGCGACGCCCAGGACGCGTTTGCCCTGCAGTCGCACCAGCGCGCTTTGAAGGCTCAGGCGGCCGGCGCTTTTGCGGCCGAGATCACGCCTTACACCGTGACAGACCGCGCCTTGGACCTGGCCACAGGCCAAGTGACCTTGAGCCAACGCACTGTGTCCTTGGACGAGGGTGCCCGCCCCGACACCTCGCTGGAGGGTTTGGGCAAACTCAAGCCCGCTTTTGCCATTCCCAGACGTGCCAACCTGACCCCCACAGGTTTGGGGTCTGTGACCGCCGGCAACAGCTCCCAAACCTCGGACGGTGCGGGTGCCTTGATCTTGGCCAGCGGTGATGCGGTGCGCCGTTTTGGCTTGACGCCGCTGGCTCGGTTTGTGGGTTACGCCAGCCGGGGTGTGCCACCGCACATCATGGGCATAGGGCCTGTGGAAGCGATACCCGCTGCCTTGCGGGCCGCCGGGATACGCCAAGACGACCTCGATTGGATCGAGCTCAACGAGGCGTTTGCCGCACAGTCTTTGGCGGTGATGAACACCTTGGGCCTGGACCCCTCCAAGGTCAACCCCATGGGTGGTGCCATTGCCTTGGGCCACCCACTGGGGGCGACTGGTGCCATCCGGTCCGCCACGGTGGTGCACGCCTTGCAGCGTGAACACAAGCGTTATGGCATGGTGACCATGTGTGTGGGCATGGGCCAAGGGGCCGCGGGTATATTCGAACGCGTCTGAACCCACAAACATTGACACAGGAGACCCCCATGTCCGATATCTTGGTGCACACCGAAGGTGGCGTGACCACGCTGACGTTCAACCGACCTACCCGCAAGAACTCCATCACCGCGGCCATGTACGCAGCCTTGGCGGACGCCATGGAGCAGGCCCGTGACGACGCCTCGGTGCGTGTGGTGGTCATCCAAGGCCACGAAAGTGTGTTCAGCGCTGGCAACGACCTGGGTGACTTTCTCAACAGCCCGCCAGCGGGTGAGGACGCGCCGGTGTTCCGCTTTTTGCGCAACATCGCGTCTTTCCCCAAACCGCTGTTGGCCGCGGTGTGCGGACCGGCCGTGGGCATCGGCACCACCATGTTGTTCCATTGCGACCTGGTCTATGCCGGTGACAACGCGGCGTTTTCCATGCCTTTTGTCAACCTGGGTTTGTGCGCCGAGGGCGCTTCCAGCCTGCTGGCGCCACAGATGTTTGGTTACCACCGCGCTGCCGAGGCCTTGTTGTTGGGCGAACCGTTTTACGCCGAAGCCGCGCTGGAGGTTGGCCTGGTGAACAAGGTGTTGCCCCCATCCGAAGCGGCTGGGTACGCCCATGCCATGGCCCGCAAGCTGGCGGCCAAGCCCATGACGTCTTTGATCGAAACCAAGCGCTTGATGAAAAAAGGCCAGCAAACCCTGGTGCTGCAAACCATGGCCGAAGAAGGTGCTGTGTTCGGCCGCATGTTGCGCGAACCCGCTGCCAAGGAGGCGTTTGCCGCCTTCATGGAAAAACGCGCGCCGGTGTTTGCATGAAGCGCGGCAGCGCTTCGGCCAGCACACCCGTGGTGTTCGAGCCGGCTTTTGTGGCCGGTTTGACCGACATCTTCGAACAGAAGATTGTGTTCAACACGGTGTTGGGTTTGAAGGTGACCGCCATCACCCCCGATCAGGTGAGTGGCCGTATCGAGATGCGGCCTGAGTTGATAGGCCACTACGCCCACAACCGCATCCATGGCGGGGTGATCAGCGCGGCGTTGGACGCGTTGGGTGGCCTGGCGGTGATGGCCGCCATTGGGGCCCGCCACATGGACGAGGCTCCCGAACAGCGCTTGTTGCGGTTCGGCAAATTGGGCACCATCGATTTGCGCATCGACTACCTGCGCCCAGGCATAGGCGAGCGCTTCGACTTGCACGCCGAGGTGTTGCGCCTGGGCTCGCGCGTGGCCTCCACCCGCATGGGTTTTTATGGTGCCGATGGCAAGCTGCTGTCGACTGGGGCGGGGGCTTACATCGTTTCTTGAGCCCGGCGCCATGGGGTGTCGGCCAGGGTGGCCATCAACCACAACATGGCCATGCCCAGGCCCGCATCCCGCCAGGGTGCGTTCACGGCGCTGGACACCAACACCGTGACTATCGCCAATACCCCTAACGCACCGCCAGTGGACCGGCTGCGCCAGTTGGGCGCCCACAGCCCCAAGGGAATGGCCAACATCAACAACAGCCCTGGCAAACCTGTTTCCATGGCGAAGAGGGCGTAGTCGTTGTGGGGGTTGTTGTAGCCCGCCAATTCAGGGAAATCGGTGGCTGCATTGCGCCAGATGGTTTCCCAGCTGCCGACACCCGTGCCCCAAACCGGTGCCGTTTGAAACGCCCGCCACGCCTCCAAAGACATCCGCCCTCTGGCCCCAACGCTGCTGTTGTAGTTGCCTTCTTGTGCCAAGGCCTGCCACTCGGCTACGGCGGCTTGGAACCGGGGTTGGATGAACGGGGTGTTGTGCCACAACACCGCGACCACAACCACCACCGCCAGCACCGCTGGGACCAATTGCCGGGCATGTCGCCAGCGGTAGGCCATGGCCACCACAGGCAAAACCAACAGAACCAAGTGGGCGTTGCGGGAAATGGCGTGCAAGCTGACAACCGCTGCGAACAACAAAGCCGCGCCGAAACAAACAGCACGTGAGCGCCAAGAGACCTCTGCCCGCAAACCCAAGCCAAAAGCGGTGCCCGCCGCCATCGCCATCATGATCATTTTTTGGCTGCTGTTGTTGCCCCTGACTTCCAGGTAGGTGCGCCAAATGGACCAGTCTGGCAACCCCCACAGGTGGTGGGCACCCACCACGGCAGCCCCCCAAGCGGCCCCCCACAAAAAACCCAACAAGGCAGCGTGGCGTTCACGGGGGGTGAGCACCAAACCCAGCGCCAACACCCAGGCGACACGCCCCAGATGGAACAACCGGGAGCCGGTGGAGGGTTGCCAGTCACCCACCAGGGCCAGCAGGGTGGGCCAAGCCACAAACAGGACCAGCACCCCACCCCAACCCCACCACCTCAGGGCGCGCAGGCGGTCGTTCCAAGCCCCGCGTTGTGCCAACAACCCGAGTGTGAGCAACAGCGCCAGCAGGTAGGTGTTGCCTATGGGCAAAAAGGTGCTGAAGCCCAGTGCAGCCGCCAGTGCCCTGTTGGCCGAAGCCAAACGGGTGCTGGCAGCCGTGGACGCGGAGGGTTGGCTGGTCACAAGGTTGTTGAGCTGGGGTTGATGAGGCGCAGGCCTTGGATACGGCCCCACAAACGCCCGACGTGTCGGGGCGCCGGTAACAACAACCGCAACGGCAATGCCAAGCAGGCCAGCCACAGGACCCGGCGGCGCAAGGCCTCTGCCGCCTCAGCGCCCAGGTGCTTGTGTGTGTAGCGCCACTTGGATTGGGCGTGGTGGTAGCCGCGCCAGTACTCTGACCGCCAGCGGTGCCGCCCCCCCACCGAGCCCCGTGAGGTATGAACCGCCTGGACATCTGGCAGCACCACCATTGGCAGGTGTTGGTGGAAGGTGCGCAGGCACAGATCGTCGTCTTCGTAGTACAAAAAGAAAGACTCGTCAAAAAAGCCGACCGAGCGCATCACCTGCACATCCACCAGCAAACACGCACCACACGCAAACCCCACGCAACAGGGCCCATCGGCCCCTGGGCCACGTGATGCCCAAAGGGTGCTGGGCCAGCGGTAATTGACCTCGGGTTGGCCATCGCCATTCACCAATTGGGGTGCAACAACGGCGGTTCCTGGGTTGTTTTGTGCATAGGCCACCATGCGGCGCAAACCACCTGGTGGCAGGCGGCAATCGGGGTTCAGCAACAGGGCATAGGGGGTAGTGGCCCTGGCCAATGCCCGGTTGTTGGCGGCTCCAAATCCCCGGTTTTCAGGGTTGGACAGCACCACCGCTTGGGGCAGTTCGGCCTCCAATCGGCGCACGGTGTCGTCTGCGCTGGCGTTGTCCACCACCACCACATGCGGAAGGTGTTTCAGGTCTTGGGCCAGAGCACCCACACAATGCGCACTGTTGTAGGTGACCACCACAACGGTGACGCAGCTCTCTGGTGGGGCGGGTTGTTCGGGTGCCATGGTCAGGCCGAAGGCTTGATGGCTTCCCACTCCCAGACCAGGTGGGCGGCTTTGCCCAGGGCCTGCTCCAGCCACCGCACCACTTGCTGGCCCGGGCCAGGGTGGGCCGGTTCGTAATCTTGTCGGAAATAACACCGCGTTTGGCGAACCATGCGGAAGGTTCCGGTGTACCCGTACATGCGCGCACCCAGTTCGGGTTGGGTGAAGTAGCGGTGCGATTTGCTGGTGATCGGGTTGACGTGGGTGGGGTCACGCCACATTTTTTCGTGGTTGTACAGGGGCGTGACAGCGTAAAACAAGCCACCTGGTTTGAGCACCCGCCACACCTCGTTCATGAGTTGTATGTAGGGCAGCCGGCTGCTGCCTTGCACCAAATCAAGGGCCACCCGGGGCATGTGTTCCAGAAAGTCGTAAGCGGATAGGCTGTCGAAGTGGTTGTCTGGAAACGGGATGGGTTGCACCGCCAGGTTGGCCGCCACAATGGCCTGAACCCCTGGTGCGGTCAGACCATCGCGAATGTCCACGCCATAAAGCGCCTCGCACCCGTAAGGGTTGCGGGGGCGGGTGCCACAGCCCAGGTCCAGGTGCCGCCGAGGGCCTTGGACCTCAGTGCCCATGCCCAACGGTTTCTCCGGCTTTCAAGCGGTACACCGTGCCGCAGTAGGGGCAGCGGGCTTCACCGGTTTTGGCCACATCCAGGTAGACCTTGGGGTGGCTGTTCCACAGCTTCATGTCGGCCAAAGGGCTGGGGCAATACACCCCTCCATGGCTGTTCAGGTCTTTGGCGGCCAGTTCGATTGCGGGTTGGGACATGGGGTGTAACCTCAGACCTTGGTCAGCCAATGGGCGTAGGCGGGGTTGCGGCCGTTGACGATGTCGAAGAAAGCGGTTTGCACTTTTTCGGTGATGGGGCCACGGCGGCCAGCACCGATCTCGAGACGGTCCAGTTCGCGGATGGGGGTGACCTCGGCTGCGGTACCCGTGAAAAACGCCTCGTCGGCGATGTAAACCTCGTCGCGGGTGATGCGTTTTTGCACAATCTCGAGGCCCAAGTCCTTGGCGATGTGGAACACCGTGTTGCGGGTGATGCCGTTCAGGGCTCCAGCCGACAGGTCGGGGGTGTAAATGACGCCATTTTTGATGACAAAAATGTTTTCACCAGCGCCTTCGCTGACAAATCCGGAGCTGTCCAACAACAGGGCCTCGTCGTAGCCCTCGTCGGTGGCTTCCATGTTGGCCAGGATGGAGTTGGTGTAGTTGCTCACCGCTTTCGCCTGGGTCATGGTGATGTTGACGTGGTGGCGGGTGTAACTGCTGGTTTTCACGCGGATGCCGCGCTGCATACCTTCTTCGCCCAAGTAGGCGCCCCAGGCCCAGGCCGCGACCATCAGGTGGATGGTGTTGCCTTTGGGGCTGACGCCCAGTTTTTTGTCACCCACCCAGGTGAGGGGGCGGATGTAGCCACTCTCGAGCTTGTTCTCCCGGATCACAGCTTTCTGCGCCTCGTTCACCTGTTCGGGGGTGAAAGGGATCTTCATGCGCAGGATTTTGGCGCTGTTGAACAGGCGTTGGGTGTGTTCTTCTAGGCGAAAAATGGCCGGCCCGTTCACCGTGTTGTATGCCCGCACACCTTCAAAAGCCCCGCAACCGTAGTGCAGGGTGTGGGTCAAGACGTGAACTTTGGCGTCACGCCAGTCGACCATCTGGCCATCCATCCAGATTTTGCCGTCGCGGTCGGACATCGAAGGGATAACGGACATTACAGAGCCTCTTGATTGGTGTGGTTGGGTGATCCGCTATTCTACTTTTGCCCAGACTTGAAAATTTTCCCGAAGATTCCTAAAGTTCGGCTTGGGTTGGCCGATAGGACAGTTGAGCGGGGGTTTTCCGTGCCCTCACCTCCCACGAGGAGTTCACTATGTTGACCATTTCATCGATTGTGGTGTCGCCTTGGCCGCAGCAAACACCGGCGGCCCGGGTGGCGCCTTTGTCTGCCGCCAAAACCAGCAACGCCGTGTCCCTGGAGGACAGCGGTGCGGCTTTGGCCATCCCATCGGGTGAAAGTGCCGTGGTACAGGCTGCCAACACACCCAGCACCTTGCCGCCGGTCGATCCCACCAAAGAGGCGGTTGGGGCTGACCTGCCGACCAATGCCGCCGCACCTGAAAAACCGGTAGAGGCAGAGCCTGCCAATGCCAGCCCGGCGCTGGATCGCCGGTTCAGGGGCCAGCTGCCGCCGCAGCAGCTCAGCCCCGTGGAGGTGGCCATGGAGCGGCAGATCAACGAGTTGTTGCCCAATTTGTGGCAGGCCAGCCGGGCCGCTGTGGATGTGTTGATTGGTGAAGAGGCCAAAGCCGCTGCTGCCAAGGCGGCCGAGGTGTCCGCACAGAGCATTGCCACACCTGAGGCCATGGAGGGCTTGCAAAATTACACCGCCCCCTCAACCGACAAACCCTCCACGGGTTCGGTGGTCAATACCCAGGCTTGAGGCGTTGAGGGTTAAATCCGGTGCCTGACACCGCCGCCGCTGCTGATTTTGTCTACCAGCACCTCGGCGATGCGATTCAGGGGCAACACCTCGTGGGCGGCACCCGACTGTATGGCCATTTTGGGCATGCCAAACACCACACACGTGGCTTCGTCTTGGACCAAGTTGTAGGCCCCAGCGTCGCGCATTTCTTTCATGGCGGTGGCCCCATCGGCGCCCATGCCTGTGAGCATGACACCAAAGGCGTTGGGGCCCAGTACCTTGGCGGCTGATTTGAACAGCACTTCGACCGAGGGTTTGTGCCGGTTCACGGGTTCGGTGTCTTCGACCACGGCTACGTAGTTGGCCCCACTTTTGTCGATGCGGAACTGTTTGCCTCCGGGCGCGATGTAGGCGTGCCCTGGCAAGATGCGTTCACCGTCACGCGCCTCTGACACGGTGATTTTGCACAGGCTGTCCAGCCGGGCGGCGAAGCTGGTGGTGAAGCCTGGGGGCATGTGTTGCGTGATCACGATGGCCGGAGAGTCGGCCGGCAAACGCATCAGCACCTCGCGTATGGCCTCGGTGCCACCGGTGGACGCCCCGATGCAGATGACTTTTTCAGTGGACAAACGCGCCAACAAGTTGCGGGGTGCCGACACCGGCGCGTTGTCGGCTGCGGGTGATGTGGGCGGGGGCGCCACGTGCCGGGCCACCCGGGCGCGGCTGGCCACCCGGATTTTGTCGACAATTTCATCACCCAGCTGTTTGAGCCCTGTGGACACCCCGATCCGGGGTTTGGCCACAAAGTCTACCGCCCCCATCTCGAGCGCGCGCATGGTGATTTCGGCCCCTTTTTCGGTGAGGGTTGACACCATCACCACAGGCATGGGGCGCAAACGCATCAGGCGGGACAAAAACTCCAGCCCATCCATTTTGGGCATTTCGACGTCCAGGGTGATGACGTCGGGGTTGAGTTCCCGGATCATTTCACGGGCGGCCAATGGGTCGTTGGCGCTGCCAACACAGGCCATGTCGGGTTGGCGGTTGATGATTTCGGCCAGGAGGCTGCGCACCAGCGCAGAATCGTCCACGACCACCACACGGATCTTGTTCATGGGCAAAAAACGGCGATCAGAACAGGTCGACAGAACCCCCGGCGGTGGACTGGACCACCTTGGCCACGTTGCCTTGGCGCTCCTGGGTCTCCAGGGTATCGGGGTGGGCGTGGGCCAAACGTTTCACCATGGCCTTGCCGCTGACCGGGAAAAAAACCACCTTGCGCGGGTAAATGTCCAAAACGTCTTTGGACACCACAGGGATGCGCTCGGTCTGCAGGTAGTCGAGCACAAATTTGGTGTTGCGCTCGCCCACGTTCATGGTGGTAAAGCCCGAGATAACCTGCCCACCACCAAACACTTTGGCTTGCAGGTTTTCACGGGTGGACCCCATCTTGACCAGCTCGTTGATCAAGAGCTCCATGGCGTAAGACCCGTAACGCCCGGAGGTGTCGGCCCCCCCTTCGGGCAGCATGAAGTGGTTCATGCCACCAACACGCAACTTGGAGTCCCATAGACACGCCGCTATGCAGGACCCCAGCACGGTCATGATCACGATTTCGTCGTTCGAGACAAAGTACTCGCCTGGCAACACCTTGGCGGCGTTCAGTTTGAAATGGTGGTCTTGGAAAAAAAACGAGGCTTCCCCGGGTTTGCGCGGTTTGGCCTTCAAGGCGTGCAGTTGTCCGACGGTGTCCATGGGGTCACACCTTTTCGTAGATGGTCTTGCCCCGCAGGGCAAAGAGGCTGCGGGCGTCGCTGAAGTTTTCAGCGTGTCCCACGAACAGGGTGGCTTTGGGTTGCATGACCCGGTGTATGCGGGCCAAGACCTGCCGCTGGGTCTGGGCATCAAAATAGATCATGACATTGCGGCAGAACACCACATCAAAGGACTCTTTGAGGGACCAGTTGTCTTCGATGAGGTTGAGGGTGAAAAAATCGATGTGTTTTTGCAGCTCGGGTTTCACGCGGGCCATGCCGCTGTTGCCGCCTTTGCCTTTGAGGAAATAGCGCTGCAGTTGGCCACTGTTGAGGTTTTTAAGGTTCTCAAGCTTGTAGACCCCCCGGTTGGCTGTGCCCAGTACCTTGGTGTCGATGTCGCTGGCCCAGATCTGGAACCGCCCATTCAGGCCCAACGCTTCCGCCATGGTGATGGCAATGGAGTAGGGCTCTTCACCGGTGGACGCTGCGCTGCACCAAATTTTCCAGTCGTGCCCGCTGGGGCCTTGGCGAACCAGCCTGTCCAGCTCGACAAAGTGGTGGTTCTCCCGGAAAAAGGAGGTGAGGTTGGTGGTTAGGGCGTTGACAAACTCTTGCCACTCGTCGGGGCCTTGCTGCTCCAGCCAATCCAGGTAGTTTTTGAAGCTGCTGTGGCCGGTGTCGCGCAAGCGCCGTGAAATGCGGCTGTACACCATGGCGTGTTTGCCGTCGTGCAGGCTGATGCCCGCGTGTCGGTAGATCAACGCCTTGATGCGGGTGAAGTCGGCGTTGGTCCAGACAAACTCTCTGCCTTGTTCGATAGGGCCGTCGTCGTCAGCAGCCATGGCACAACTTGCTCATAGGGTTATTGGCGCGCCCGGCGGACCAGTGTGGAAGTGTCGAGGATCAGGGCCACACGGCCATCGCCCAAAATGGTGGCGCCCGAGATGTTGGGGACCTTTTTGTAGTTGGATTCGAGGTTTTTGATCACCACCTGTTGCTGGCCCAACAACTCGTCGACCATGAGCGCCACACGGGAACCATCGGCCTCGATGACCACCATGATGCTGTTGGGGCTGCCTTCTTGGTTCGCGCCAGATCGGGGCACGGCAAACACGCGGTCTATTTCGATCACCGGCATGTACTCGTCGCGCACCTTGACCAGCTGGGCATCTTGGGCAACGGTGTTGATGTCGCTGGCTTTGACTTGGAAGGACTCGACCACAGACGACAGGGGCAGGATGTAAACCTCGTCGCTGACCCGCACGGTCATGCCGTCCATGATGGCCAAGGTGAGTGGCAGGCGCACCTTGACGCTCATGCCGTAACCCTCAGAGGAGTCGAGTTCAACGGTGCCCCCCAAGGAGGCGATGTTTTTCTTCACCACGTCCATGCCCACACCGCGACCTGAGACGTCGGTCACGACCTCGGCAGTGGAGAAGCCGGGGGCAAAAATAAGCTGCCACACGTCTTGGTCAGACATGTCATCGGGGGCATCGATGCCTTTGGAGCGGGCTTTTTCGATCAGCTTTTGGCGTGAGAGGCCTTTGCCGTCGTCGCGCACCTCGATGAGGATGGAGCCCCCCTGGTGGGCGGCCGACAAAACGATCGTGCCGCCCTCGGGCTTGCCTTTGGCTGCACGCTCGGCGGGCAGCTCGATCCCGTGGTCGCAGCTGTTGCGGATCAGGTGGGTGAGGGGGTCTGTGATTTTTTCAATCAAGCCTTTGTCGAGTTCGGTGGCTTCACCATGGGTGACCAGCTCCACCTTTTTGCCCAACTTGCTGGCCAAATCACGCAGCATGCGGGGGAAGCGGCTGAACACCACCGACATGGGAATCATGCGGATGGACATGACCGACTCTTGGAGGTCGCGGGTGTTGCGCTCCAGGTCGGCCAAGCCGGCCAACAACTGCTGGTTGAGGGTTGCGTCCAGGGCTCGGCTGTTTTGGGCCAGCATGGCCTGTGTGATGACCAGTTCGCCCACTTGGTTGATCAGTTGGTCGATTTTGCTGACCGACACCCGCAGGGTGCTGGTTTCGAGCTGCGACGCCGGTGCTGCCGCCTTGGCTGCGGCTGGGCGTGCCGTTTCTTTGGGGCGTTGTTCTGCCACCGCGCTGGTGGGGGCTGCAGCGGTTTCCAGCTCGGGGCTTACGCTGTGGGCATGGGATGCCGGTGTGTGTGGGTTGCCAGGGGCGCCAGGAAACAAGCCGTAGCCTTGGACCAGGTCCTCGTTGGGCACCGGAGCGCCTGTGGCCGAGGGGCTGGTGGATGCAATGGGGCTGCCAGGCGCACCCGCAAACAAGCCGTATCCCTGTTCGATGATGTCCTGGCTGTGGTCTGCGGCGGCGGGTGCCGCGCTGCTGGTGGCAGCCGCGGCCGCTGGTGCTGCTGCACCCCCCTCGGCGGGAGGGCTGTCGCTCAGGTTGATTTTGTCTTTAGAGACGTGGAAGGCAAAAAGGTCTATGAGGTCGTCGTTGCTGCTGCTGGTTTGAACCTCAAACACGCGGCACCCGGCGTCGTCTTTTTCCGACAAGACGGTGCCCAGGCCTTCGATGTCGCGGAACAGTTCTTTGATGCTTTCTGCCTGCCCGGGGTGATCGAGCGGGCCCACGCGGGCCCACAGCCGCCTGTTGACACCTGGGGCGGACGCTGCGGGCATGCCACCTGGCGCTGGCGCTGGTGGGGGTGGCGGCGGTGCAGGAGCAGCCACCGGTGCGGGAGCAGGGGCGGGTGTGGCGGCAGGTGTTTGCCCCTGTGCCAGCGCCCTGATGCGGCCGACCAACCCTGCGGTTTCGGGCACCTCACCCGCCAAACCTTGGTGCCGCCCCAGCAGGCCTTTGAGCGCGTCTGATGCCTCCAGAAGCACATCCACCATGGGCATGGTGGGTGCCAGTTCATGCCGCCGCAATTTGTCGAGCAAGGACTCCATTTGATGGGTCAGCTCGGCCACGTCTTCAAAACCAAAGGTGGCTGCCCCCCCTTTGATGGAATGGGCGCAGCGGAAAATCGCGTTCAGCTCTTCGTCGTCAACCGTGTCCAGGTCGAGGTTGAGCAGCTGCTGTTCCATTTGTTCCAGGTTTTCACCAGCCTCTTCAAAGAAGATCTGGTAGAACTGGGTCAAGTCAAAGCCGTCGTCTTTTTTATCGTCTGCCATGGAGCTACTCTGGGTGGTTACCGGGCGTGCCAGCGGGCGGGTCGAAACAGCTCAGCGTATAACCTTGTGGATGACTTCGATCAAGCGGTGGGGGTCAAAGGGTTTGACCAGCCAA
>JBEBBB010000248.1:0-3327 GCA_041158605.1 Pseudomonadota bacterium | reverse complement strand
TGGCCACCACGGAGCTGACACGCCACACCTTGCGGCCGGCCACGCGCAGCCCTTCAAAAGCCTGGGGGCTGGTGACCTCGTGGACCAGGTGGCGGTCAATGTACAACACGGCGGTGCCGTCTTCTTCGGTGTGGACGACGTGCTCGTCCCAGATCTTGTCGTAAAGGGTGCGTCCCATGGGGCGTGTCTCAAGGCTCGGTCTGTGGAACCGGCCATTTTATGCGTTCCAAAAAACAAGAGCCCGCGTGGGCGGGCTCTTGGGCGGGGGACCAGGGATCAGCGTTGGCCGATGGGGGTCACGTCGCGGCGGGGGGCGCCGGTGAACAACTGGCGGGGGCGGCCGATTTTGTACTCGGGGTCGCTGATCATTTCGTTCAGCTGGGCGATCCAGCCCACGGTGCGGGCCAGGGCGAAGATACCGGTGAACAGGTTCACGGGGATGCCAATGGCGCGTTGCACGATACCGGAGTAGAAGTCGACGTTGGGGTAGAGCTTGCGCTGCACAAAGTAGTCGTCTTCCAGGGCGATTTTTTCCAGCTGTTTGGCCAGGGCGAACAGGGGGTCGTTTTCCAGGCCCAACTCGGCCAGCACCTCGTTGCAGGTTTCCTGCATCAGTTTGGCGCGGGGGTCGTAGTTTTTGTAGACGCGGTGGCCAAAACCCATCAGCTTGACGCCGGAGTTTTTGTCCTTAACCTTCTCCATGAACTCGCCCACTTTGGCCACACCGCCGTTGCGCTGGATGTCTTCCAGCATGTTCAGGCAGGCCTCGTTGGCGCCACCGTGGGCAGGGCCCCACAGGCAGGCCACGCCAGCGGCGATCGCAGCGAAGGGGTTGGTGCCGGAGGAGCCGCACAGGCGCACGGTCGAGGTGGACGCGTTTTGCTCGTGGTCGGCGTGCAAGATGAAGATACGGTCCATGGCGCGTTCCAGCACCGGGTTGACCTTGTACTCTTCACAGGGGGTGCCGAACATCATGCGCAAGAAGTTCCCGGCGTAGCTCAGGTCGTTCTTGGGGTACATGTAGGGCTGGCCGATGCCGTACTTGTAGGCCATGGCGACCAGCGTGGGCATCTTGGCGATCAGGCGGATCGCGGCGATTTCGCGGTGCTCGGGGTTGTTGATGTCGGTGCTGTCGTGGTAGAAGGCCGACATGGCCCCGACCAAACCGGTCAACACGGCCATCGGGTGGGCGTCGCGGCGGAAACCACGTAGGAAGAACTGCAGCTGCTCGTTCACCATGGTGTGGTTGATCACGAGCTTGTGGAAATCGTTGCGCTCTTTTTCTTTGGGCAGTTCACCCTTCAGCAACAGGTAGCAGGTGTCCAGGAAGTCGCACTGGGTGGCCAGCTGCTCAATGGGGTAACCACGGTACAGCAGCTCGCCCTTGTCGCCGTCGATGTAGGTGATGCTGGACTGGCAGGATGCGGTAGACAGGAAACCGGGGTCGTACGTGAACATGCCGGTCTGCGCGTACAGCTTGCGGATGTCGATCACGTCGGGACCGATGTTGCCGGCGTAAACCGGCAGGTCCACGTTGGGGGCGCCGTTGCTGAACGACAGGGTGGCTTTGGTGTCAACGAGCTTCATTCGTTTTCCTGGTTACGGGTGGGCGGGGGTGGTGCGCTGTTCCAGCCGCAGCTGGCCCAGCAACGCCACCACTTCGGGTGTGGCCAAGTCGCCTTGGGGCTCGGTTCTGCGCAACAACAAATCCAGCAGGTCGTTGTCGGACAGGTCCATGAGCACGGTCAGCGCGTCGGCCTGTGGAACCGTGATGCCAGATTCGTGCCTGGCAAAAAACCGCTCGATCAGCAGGTCGTTCTCGAGCAGACCTCGGCGGCAGCGCCACCGCAACTTGCTCAGCGCGCGTTCGTCGATCAGGGCGGTGGTTGGGTCCATGTGGGGTGGGGTGGTGGCACTCAGATGGCGCGCATCACCATCATTTCCTTGATCTTGCCAATGGCCTTGGTGGGGTTCAGGCTCTTGGGGCAAACGTCCACACAGTTCATGATGGTGTGGCAACGGAACAGGCGGTAGGGGTCTTCGAGGTTGTCCAGGCGCTCGGCGGTGGCTTGGTCGCGGCTGTCAGCGATGAAGCGGTAGGCCTGCAGCAGACCGGCCGGGCCCACGAACTTGTCGGGGTTCCACCAGAAGCTGGGGCAGCTGGTGGAGCAGCTGGCGCACAGGATGCACTCGTACAAGCCGTTGAGCTCTTCACGCTCTTCGGGCGACTGCAGGCGCTCTTTTTCGGGCGGCTGGGTGTCGTTGACCAAGTATGGCTTGATGCTGTGGTACTGCTTGAAAAACAGTGTCATGTCGACGATGAGGTCGCGCACCACGGGCAGGCCAGGCAAGGGTTTCAACACAATGTCACCTTTGAGGGTGCCCATGTTGGTCAGGCAGGCCAAGCCGTTTTTGCCGTTGATGTTCATGGCGTCGGAACCACAAACACCCTCGCGACACGAGCGGCGGAAAGAGATGGAGGGGTCCAGCTCTTTGAGTTTCATCAGCGCGTCGAGCAGCATGCGCTCGGAGCCGTCCAGTTCGACCTGGATGGTCTGCATGTAGGGCTTGGCATCCTTCTCGGGATCGTAACGGTAGATCTTGAAAGTGCGTTGGGTCATGGGTGTGCTCCGGGTCGGTGCCTGTTCAGAACGTACGGACTTTCGGGGGAACGGAATCCACCGTCAGCGGCTTGAGGTTGACCGGTTTGTAGGTCAGGGAGTTGTCGGCGCTGTGCCACAAGGTGTGTTTCATCCACTCCTTGTCGTTGCGGCCGAGCGGGAACTCGGCGTCATCGGGGCCACGTTCGTAGTCGTTCACGGTATGGGCACCACGGCACTCCCGGCGCGCGGCGGCGGAGGTCATGGTGGCCTGCGCGGCTTCCATCAGGTTGTCGACTTCCAACGCCTCGATGCGCGCGGTGTTGAACACCTTGGATTTGTCTTTGAGGGTGATGTTGGCCACACGCTCGCGCAGGGCGTTGATCTTGACCACACCTTCGTCCATGCTGGCTTGGGTGCGGAACACGCCGGCGTGTTGCTGCATGGTGGCGCGCATGTCGTTGGCCACGGTTTGGGCGTATTCGCCGCTGGTGCTGCTGTCCAGGCGGGCCAAACGCGCCAGGGTCAGGTCGGCGGCGTTGGCGGGCAGGGGCTTGTGCAGTTTGTTTTTGTCGTTGTACTGGACGATGTGGTTGCCGGCGGCTTTGCCAAAAACCAGCAGGTCGAGCAGCGAGTTGGTGCCCAAGCGGTTGGCGCCGTGCACCGACACGCAGGAGCATTCACCCACCGCGTACAGACCGTTCACCACCTTTTGGCCACCGTTGCC
>JBEBBB010000247.1:0-4950 GCA_041158605.1 Pseudomonadota bacterium | reverse complement strand
AGCGGGTAGGAGATGGCAACAACTACAAACTCAGCATTGGTGTGCTGCGGCTGGGTTTCGAATACCTGGCCTCCATGGAGTTGACCGAGCACGGCCGCCCGGTGATCGAGACGCTGCGCGATGCCACCGGCTATTCGGCGCACTTGGTGGTGCGAGACTCCCGCGAGGTGGTTTTTATTGCCAAGGCGGCGGGCCGCAGCGCCCTGTTCCACTCCATCCAGGTGGGCGCGCGGTTGCCAGCGCACGCCACGGTGCTGGGCCGCTTGCTGTTGTCCGGCATGGACATGGCCGCCCTGTCACAGCTGTACCCGGAAGCGGAACTGCCCACTTACACCCCCCGCACGCCGACCACGTTGAAGGCACTGAAGGTGCTGATCGACCAAGACCGCGCCAACGGTTACGGCGTGAGCCAAGGTGGGTTTGAAACCGGTATTTCCACCATAGCTGCCCCGGTGTTCAACGACCGGGGCGAGGTCACCGCGGCGGTCAGCATCGCGGTGCCTGCCCAAAAAATCAATGACACCGAGTTGGCAGATTTGGTCGAGCACGTCAAAACCGCTGCTGCCCAACTGACCGACCTGATCAGCCACCTGCCCAACCGGGGTGGCTGGCCCCAAAAAGCCCACGAGAAAAAAGCCGCATGAACACCCAACCCACCCGCATCACCGTCGGCGAACTGGCCACCCGCTTCCTGGAGGCCTGTGGCGTCAAAGCCGCCTTTGGGGTGATCTCCATCCACAACATGCCCATCTTGGACGCCTTCCACCGGCGCCAACAGATCCGCTTCGTGTCGGCACGGGGCGAGGCAGGCGCCTGCAACATGGCCGACGCCTACGCCCGCGTCACCGGCACGTTGGGGGTGTGTGTCACCAGCACCGGCACCGGTTGCGGCAACGCGGCGGGCGCCATGGTCGAAGCCATCACTGCGGGCACACCGATGCTGCACCTGACGGGGCAGATCGAGTCCGAGTTTCTGGACCGCGACCTGGGTTTTATCCACGAGCACCCGGCCCAGTTGGCGATGCTGAAATCGGTGGGCAAAGACGCCTTCCGCATCCGCAACCCCGAGACCGCGCTGGCCACCCTGCGCGAGGCGGTGCGCATCGCCCAGACCCCGCCCTGTGGCCCTGTGAGCATCGAAATCCCGATCGACGTGCAGAAAATGCTGGTCGACCTGCCCCCCGACTTCACACCGGTGGCCGTGCCGCCGGTGCAACCCGACTTGGCCGCGGTGGACGCCTTGGCCGAGCGCCTGCTCCAAGCCAAACGCCCCATGCTGTGGCTGGGGGGTGGCGCGCGCGGCGCAACCGCCGCTGTGGCCCGCTTGGTGAACATGGGGTGGGTGGTGGTCACCTCGGTCCAAGGCCGCGGCATCCTGCCGGAAGACCACCCCGCCTCGCTGGGCTCCTACAACCTGCAAAAACCATCGGAAGCGTTTTACGAAACCATCGACGCCATGCTGGTGGTGGGCTCCAAACTCCGTAGCAACGAAACCCTGACCTACAAGCTGCGCCTGCCAGCCACCCGCTACCGCATCGACGCCCACCCCCTGGTGCAAAACCGGGCCTACGGCACCGATTGGTTTGTGCACGGTGACGCGCAACTGACGCTGGACGCGCTGGCCGACCGTTTGGAAGGTCGCATGGCCATCGACCCCCAGTTGGCTACCGACATCAAACGGGTGCGTGCCGAAGCGGCCAGCTTGGTGGACAGCACCTTGGGCCAGTACGTGAAGCTCAAAAACACCTTGAGCGAGGTCGCCGGGCCCGACATCTGGTGGGTGCGCGACATCACCCTGTCCAACACCATGTGGGGCAACCGTGCGCCCAACCTGAACCACCCCCGTGCCGGCGTGCACGCGCTGGGGGGCGGCATAGGCCAAGGCCTGGCCATGGGCGTGGGCGTGGCCGTGGCCAACGCCGAGCACCAACTGGGCCGCAAAACCCTGTCGCTGTGCGGTGACGGCGGCTTCATGCTGAACGTGGGCGAGCTGGCCTGTGCCGCCCAAGAAAAGGCAGACGTGGTGTTTGTGGTGATGAACGACAGCCGTTATGGCGTGATCCGCAACATCCAGGACGACATCTACGGCAGCCGGCACTGTTACGTGGATCTGCACACCCCCGACTTCGCCCAGTTCTGCGCCAGCCTGCGCGTGCCGCATTTCAAATTGAACGACCCCGCCCAAACGCGTGAGGTGTTGCAAACCGCCCTGGCCCAAGGCCAGGGGCCGGTGGTGGTCGAGGTGGACATGGACGCCTGGGGCCCCTTCGCCGTGAAATTTGCAGGCCCCCCGAAAAAGAAAGACTGACACCATGCAACAGGTCACCTTGATCGGGTTTGGGGCCATAGGCCAGACGCTGTACACACGTTTGGCTGGGCACCCTGGCATCCACATCAGCCACATCGTGGTACCGGCCGACCACGCAGCGGACGTGGCCGCCAAAGCCGGCCCTGGTGTGGTGGTGTGCAGCGAGGTGCCTGCCGAGACCCAGTTGCTGGTCGAGTGCGCCGGCCACACCGCCTTGACCGACCACGTGTTGCCGGCGTTGCAACGGGGCGTGGAAACCGCGGTGTTGTCGATCGGCGCGCTGTCGGACAACGGGCTGCCCGAAATGCTGGCCGATGCCGCGCAGGCAGGCCACACCCAGGTGCACCTGCTGGCCGGGGCGATTGGTGGGATCGATGCCATCGCGGCCGCCAAACTGGCGGGCTTGGACATGGTGACCTACACCGGCCGCAAGCCCCCACACAGCTGGCGCGGCACCCCGGCCGAACAGCTCCTCAACCTGGACCAGGTCACCGAACCCACGGTGATCCTGGACGCCACCGCCCGCGACGCGGCCCGGCTCTACCCCAAAAACGCCAACGTGGCGGCCACCATCGCCTTGGCTGGGCTGGGCCTGGACGCGACCCGGGTGCGCCTGTACGCCGACCCCACCGTGACCGAGAACGTGCACCAGATCGACGTGCAAGGCGCGTTTGGTGAGATGCAGGTCACGATGCGCGGCAAACCCCTGCCCGACAACCCCAAAACCTCGGCCCTGACCGTGTTGTCGGCCCTGCGTTTTTTGCACAACCGCGCCGCAGCGGTCACGATATGAGCACCCACTTGCAGAGCTTTTTCGCAGGCCGCTGGCGCGACGCCTCCGGCCCGGTGTACACCACCGAATACCCGCACGACGGCAGCACCGTGGCGTCCCTGAACGCCGCCACTGCGGCCGATGTGGACGAGGCCGTGCAAACCGCCGAGGCGGCCCGCCAGCGGCCCGATTGGGCCCGCCTGAAACACCACGAGCGCGCCGGGATGCTGTACCGCATCGCCCAAGGCATACGCGAGCGGTCGGAGGAACTGGCGCAGCTGCAACGCTTGGACAACGGCAAACCCATCAAGGAATGCCGGGCGCTGGTGGCCAGCGCGGCGGGCACCTTCCAGTTTTTTGGGGCTGCCGCCGAAACCTGGGAAGACACCATCACCCCGTCTCGCGGCGACTACCTCAGCATGAGCGTGAACGAACCCTTGGGTGTGGTGGGCGCCATCACCCCTTGGAACAGCCCCATCGCCAGCGAGGCCCAAAAACTGGCCCCGGCCTTGGCAGCGGGTTGTGCGGTGGTGTTCAAACCCGCCGAGATCACCCCACGCATGGCCATTGAGCTCGCGCGCATCGCCCAACAGGCCGGTGTGCCCGACGGCATCATCAGTGTGTTGCCCGGCAAAGGCAGCGTGGTGGGCGACGCCCTGGTCAAGCACCCCCTGGTGAAACGCATCGCCTTCACCGGCGGCACCACAGTGGGCCTGGGCATCCAACGCCTGGCCGCCGAGAAGCTGATGCCTACCTCGCTGGAACTGGGGGGCAAATCGCCCACCATCGTGATGCCCGACGCCGATCTGGACCACGCGGTCGCCGGTGTGTTGTACGGCATCTTCAGCTCGTCCGGTGAATCGTGCATCGCCGGCTCACGCGCCTTCGTGCACGCCAGCGTGTACAACGCGTTCAAAGAACGGTTGCTGGCAGGGGTCAAGGCCCTGCGGGTGGCCGACCCGTCGCTGGAAACCACGCAGATGGGGCCACTGGTCAACATGGGCCACCGCGCGTCTGTTGAGCGTTATGTGCAAATGGGCCTGGACGAAGGCGGCCAGCTGCTGTGCGGTGGCCAACGGCCCACCGGCGGTTACTACGACCAGGGCAGCTACTACCTGCCCACGGTGTTTGAAGGCCTGCCCAACAGCGCGCGCATGTGCCAAGAGGAGATTTTTGGCCCGGTGCTGGCCCTCTTGCCCTGGACCGATGAGGCCGACCTGATCGCCCAGTGCAACGACAACATGTTTGGCTTGGCCTCGGGCATCTGGAGCCGCGACTTCAAAAACGCCTGGCGCATCGGGCGGGCGCTGCAAACGGGCACCGTGTGGGTCAACACCTACAAGGTGTTCTCCATCAGCACCCCGTTCAGTGGCGTGAAGATGAGCGGTTACGGCCAGGAAAAAGGCCGCCTGGGCATCTTGGAATACACCAGCCAAAAAAGCTTTTACTGGGGGCTGAACGAGCAACCCAACCCCTGGGCCACCACCTGAAAAACCACCACCATGACCACCACCCGCCGCACCTGTCTCGCACTCGCCTGCGCCACCTTGGCTGCATGGGGTTTACCCGCGCACGCCCAATCGGCCGCTGAAAAAACCCTGGCCAGCGACAAATTCACCTTGGTCGCCCCCTTCCCACCGGGTGGTCCTGTGGACACCTTGGCCCGTGTGCTGGCAGAGGGGCTGGGCAAACGCTACAACCAAACGGCGGTGGTCGACAACGCCCCCGGCGCGGCCGGCAACATTGGTATGGACAAGGTCAAGAAGGGCAAACCGGATGGACACCACCTGCTGGTCATCCCCGCAGGCAACCTGACCATCAACCCCACCCTGATGCCCAAGTTTCCCTTCAGCATCGAGAAAGACTTTGT
>JBEBBB010000246.1:0-3734 GCA_041158605.1 Pseudomonadota bacterium | reverse complement strand
TTCTCCTTGGTCCTTGCTTTCCAGGAAAGAATTGCCATCAGCGGTTTGGGCCCGGTTGCGGCGCAAGCGAACCAAGGCCCATCCCGCCAACAGCGCCAACACACCACCCCCCGCAGGCAGGGCCCAGGGGTGGTTGGTCAGGCTGGCCACCAAACCGTCGGAGGCGGCTTCAGGCGCTGCCGGGCTCGGGGCTGCGGCAGGGGGTGCTGCGGGCGGGGCCGCAGGGGCAGGTGGAGGAGCCGGTGGTGTGGCTTCCACCGTAGGGGCCACTGCAGGGGCTGGCGGTGGCACTTCCACGGCGGGGGCGGGCGCCGGTGGCGTTGCCGCCGGTGCCGCACTGGAGGCAGCCGCCCCCAGTTTGTTCAGCTCTTCAATGTTGCGCGACAACTCGGCCACGCGGGTGTCGCTGTCTTGGTTCTGCCGGGTTTTGGCAACCTTGTCTTCGGCCTGGTTAGCGGCCACCCCGCCCTTGGAGAGGGTGAGTTTGTCGGGCGCGCTGGCGGGCGTTTTGTCTTGCACCTCGGCCTGCACCTTGCCGGATGAGGCGCGCCCCGTGGCAGCGGAGTCGCCAGCAGGGGCCATACCGGCCAACCGGCGGCGGAACTCGTTGAAATCCCGGGCTTGGGCGGCGATCTGTCGGCTGGCCTCTGGTGGCGCCACCTCGGCGGCCGCGCTCTCTGTCGGCATGTCCAGCACAACCCCCGCTTTCATGCGGTTGATGTTGTTGCCCACAAACGCGCTGGGGTTGTTGCGCAACATGGCCAGCAGCATCTGGTCCAAAGAAACCCCCTCAGGTTTGTAAACCTGGGCGATACGGCCAGCGGTATCACCAGGCCGGACCTGAACTTGTTTGTCGCTGGCAGGAACCCGGGCTGGTGCGGGTGCTGCAGCCCGGTTGGTGGCAGGGGTGGTGCGGGCGGGGCCGCTGGTACCTGCCGCTGCAGCGGGTGCGGCCACGGGTGGTGGTGCCGAGGGGTTGCCCAAGGTGGACGCGGTGGGCCCACCAGGTGCCGGCAGCAAGGGCGCGGGCGCGGCAGCACGGAGGTTGGGGGGATCGAACAACATGGTATAGCCGCGCACGATGCGGCCACTGCTGGACGTGGCTTCCAGCACCAAATCCAAGAACGGTTCGGTGATGGTTCGGTCGCTGTTCAGGCGCAGCACATACCTGCCATCGGCGCGGCGCTGCAGGGTGACTTGCACGGCCGACGCGACGGCGTTGTACTCCATGCCTGCGGTTCTGAAAGCGTCGGGTGAGCCCACCCCCGCTTGCAGAGAAGCGGCCTCTTCAGCAGTGATGCTGGGCAGGTCGATTTCGATGCGCAGGGGATCACCTAGGTTGGACAACACCGATGCCCGGCCCAAAGACAAGGCCCAGCTGTCGGTGGCCCACAGCCCGCTGGCTAGCACCACAGCGCCTGCCACGGCGCCCAGTGTCCAGCGTTTCAAAACAGGCTGGGCTTGCGCCGGTTGCAGGGACGGCCGGAGGGGGGCGGTGGAAAAGGTATGGTGCACAAAAACCTCGATCGTAATCGTCGAGAAAACACCATAACATCAACGCGTTATGGTGACAAGCTGAAGCGCCGCCTGAGTATCCCAGGCGGCGGCTGGTGGCCGATCAGTGGCGCGATGCGTTGTTTTGGTGCAACGGGCGTGAGGCCCTGTTGCACCCTGGGCTTACGCGTCCAGCAGGATGCGCAACATCCGGCGCAGGGGCTCGGCAGCCCCCCATAGCAGCTGATCGCCGATGGTGAAGGCGCCCACGTACTCGGGACCCATGGCCAGCTTGCGGACGCGGCCCACCGGGATGGTCATGGTGCCGGTCACGGCCACGGGGGTCAGGTCCTTGATGGTGGCTTCGCGGGTGTTCGGCACCACTTTTGCCCAGGGGTTGTCGGCCGCGATCATGGCTTCAATGTCGGCGACGGGCACGTCTTTTTTCAGCTTGAAGGTCAAGGCCTGGCTGTGGCAGCGCATGGCGCCCACACGCACACAGAAACCGTCCACGGGGATGGCCGCCGAGCCAAAACCCTCACCCATGCCCAAGATCTTGTTGGTTTCGGCCATGCCCTTCCACTCTTCTTTGGACATGCCGTTGCCCAGGTCTTTGTCGATCCAAGGGATCAGGCTGCCGCCCAAGGGCACCCCAAAGTTGGCGGTTTCGGCGCCGGTCAGGGCGCGCTGTTTGGCGATCACCTTGCGATCGATCTCCAGAATCGCGCTCTTGGGGTCGTCCAGCAGGGCTTTCACCTCGGCGTTCAGGGTGCCGTATTGCGTGAGCAGCTCGCGCATGTGTTGTGCACCACCGCCCGACGCAGCTTGGTAGGTCTGGGTGCTCATCCACTCGACCAAGCCCGCTTTGTACAAAGCGCCCACACCCATCAGCATGCAGCTGACGGTGCAGTTGCCGCCGATCCAGTCTTTGCCACCTTGGGCCAGGGCGTTCTTGATCACCGGCATGTTGACCGGGTCCAGCACGATGACCGCGTTTTTCTCCATGCGCAGCGACGACGCGGCGTCGATCCAGTGGCCGTTCCAGCCGGCGGCGCGCAGTTGGGGGTAGACGGCGTTGGTGTAATCGCCGCCCTGAGCGGTCAGGATGATGTCGCAGCGCTTGAGCGCGTCGATGTTGTGGGCGTCTTGCAGCGTGGTTTCGTTTTTCGCCATGGCCGGGGCAGTGCCGCCGGCGTTAGAGGTGGAGAAAAACAGGGGCTCGATCAGGTCGAAGTCTTTTTCTTCAACCATGCGATCCATCAACACCGAGCCGACCATGCCGCGCCAGCCGACCAAACCTACCAACTTGCTCATTTCAACGCCCTTTCAGTTTAAAAACAGTCCAGACCAGGCTGTTTGCCCCGGCTCGTCTGGCCGGGGAGGGGCGCACGACGATGCCGGAGCTGGATCAGCCCTTAATAATGGTCGTGGTTTTGGTGATGGTTGCGCGCGCAGCCACGCCAGCCTTGGCGGTGGCTTGGGTGTTCAGGGTGAACGGGTGGGCGGCAAACATTTAGGTATTGTAATCGCAACAGCCTTGTGGCTGGCTGACAGGTGCCACACGTTGGGCCCTCTGGGTGTTGGTGCGCCAATGGATTGACGTATACATTTAATGTAGCTACATTAAATTATGTAGATTGAGTTCGACCCTGTCAAAGACGCCAGTAACCTGGAAAAGCACGGGCTATCGGTGGCATTGGCGGCCGAACTCGATTGGAGTGCGTCACTGGTGTGGGTTGATGAACGGTACGCGTATGGCGAGTTGCGCATGATTGCCTTGGCGCCTGATACCGGGATCCTGTACTACGTGGCATTTGTAGACCGAGGCGAGACGCGAAGGATCATCAGCTTGCGCAAAGCCAATCGACGTGAGGTGAAACACTATGTCCAAAGTTTCTAAACGCCCTGCCATCGTCATGCCGTCGGTGGCAGAAGACAAAACCATCACGTTAGCCGCGAAGTCCGACCCTGACGCACAGCCGTTGACCCCGAAGCAACTGCAATCTATGGTTCCAATGAAGGCCCTGCGCGGCCGGCCCAAGGTTGAAAACAAGAAGTTGCTGGTGTCGGTCCGCTACAGCCCGGAAGTCGTGGCTTACTTCAAATCGACTGGCGAGGGTTGGCAGTCACGCATGGATGGCGTGCTTCAGCAGTACGTGGCGCGCCAGTCGCGGCGAGCATAAGGTCGAACCCGTTGCGCGGGCCGGCCCGCGTTGGGGGTCATCATTTGTAGAAGGGCG
>JBEBBB010000245.1:0-4705 GCA_041158605.1 Pseudomonadota bacterium | reverse complement strand
AAATGGTCAGCGCCTTTTTGTCACATGGCCAGGGCGACAACAAAGGCCGGCTGCAGGTGTTCCACAGCCAGGGCAGCAACAACCTGCTGAACGACGCCAACTGGGGCACTTTTGACAGCGGTTACCGCATGTCCGGGTTCAAATGGGACGAGGTTTTTGTCCCTTGGCAAGGGGGCAAGGTCACCACGGGTTTGGAGCAAACAGCGGTTTCCGGCCGCATCAGCGGCCCACATGTCGGTGCGGCGGTAGGCACCCCGTTTGCCTTCGGCACGGCGGGTGCCACGGCGATCCCCACGTTCCGTGTGACATCGGCTTTCGCTGGACTGGGTCAAACGGTGGTGATGGCCAACGGCTGGGTGCTGGAACCGTCAGCCGGTGTTCGGTTGTACAACAGCAACGTATACGGCAATAAAGCCGCGCCGCAAATGGGCGTGACGCTGAGCCGGGACAACCTGACCGTGTACGCACAAGCCGCGCGTGGTGTGTTGTACCCTGGCGCTGAAACCTACACACTGACACGGGCCATCCCCATGGCCTTTGCAGCTAACAACGGCTGGAACACCTTGTCGCCCAGCCTTTTGACCCACACCGAGCTGGGTGTGCAGTGGGCCGTGAATGCCAACGCCCACGTGGACATCAGCGTGTTTCGCGACAAGGTGAGCGACCGCTACACCTGGAGCGGTTTCACCCCGCTCGCGACGGGCGTTTGGTCCAACAACTTTCCCGCTTACCACGTGTCCGGCTTGGAAACGTCGGTCCGGCAGGACCTGGGGCAAGGCTGGTCTGGCTTTCTGGGCCTGACCCTGTTGCGGCCCTCGTTGTCGAACCTCCCTTATGCGCCCCGCACAGCGGTGTCAGTGGGTGCCAATGGCCGCATCGGCGGCTACCGGCTGGCTGTGGACGCCCAATACCAAACCGCCATGTTCAGCTTGACACAAGACCGTGGCACCTTCAACCCGAACAACGTGCCCGGCTTCACCGTGGCCAACGCGCGCGTGTCCAAACCGGTTCCGGCCTTGGGGCGCCAGGCGGAGGTCTATCTGGCGTTGAACAACTTGTTCAACTCGGCGTACGCCTACAACGCGGGTTACCCCATGCCAGGCCGCACCTTGCGGGTGGGCTTGATCGCTGGTTTTTAAGCGGTTGGAGCAACCCATGACCGAGATCAAAAACAAAACCCTGGCGGTGGGCGGTGGCAACTGCATTCTTCAACCGGATATCACTGGCCGTTTGTGGCGGCTGGAGGAAGGCCTTTTGGCCCTGGAGACCACCACCAGTCGAAAACAAACGGTGCTGCTGGCGTTGCCAGGTGACTTGGTCGGCGTTGAAAGCCTGTTCGACCAACCCTGCCGGTTTGATGCCAAAGCCTTGACACACGTGCGTTTGACCAACGTGGCCGTACCCACCGCCAACAAACGCCCCAGCCTGATGGGCGAGGCCTTGCACACGTTGCAACAACGCAGTTTGGACATGGCCAGCCTGCGCACTGGCCCTGTCGCTGAGCGGTTGGGCCGTTACTTGCAGCTGGCAGGGCATGGCGGCCACCCCGGTGAGCCATATCCCATGGCACACAGCGACCGCATACGGCGCACACTGCCCGCTTTGCGGGACTTGGCTGAATTGGTGGATGCCAAAACGGAAACGGTGTGCCGGGCCCTCGCCCATTTGCTCCCCAAACCGACAAACACGTTGGCATTCAGGCTGCCGACCTTAACAACATTGCCCACACCAGCCCTTGCCGCATGAAACACCACCTTTCTACATCGACCCGTTGCTGGGCCAGGTGGCTTGGTGGCACCCTGGCAGCCGTGGTCTTGTCTGTGCACGGCCACGGTGTTCGGTCTGGTCACCTGCGGGTGGACCACCCGTACGCCTTGCCAACCGCCGGACCTGCCGCACCTGGAGCGGTATATTTTCGGGGCATGCACAACGGGGCCACGGTCCCAGACAGGCTGCTGGGAGCCAGCACACCGCGGGCGGCCGAGGTGCATATCCACCACATGCAAATGGAGGGTGATGTCATGCGCATGCGTGTGGTCCCTACATTGACCCTGCCCGCACAAAACGCCCTGCCTTGGCGGCACGGCAGCAAGGATGGCTACCACCTCATGCTGACCGGACTGACCGCCCCCTTAAAAGACGGCGAGCGTTTCCCCATCACCCTGCGGTTCGAACGCGCGGGGCTTGTCGAGGCCGTGGTTTGGGTGCAAACGCCCAAGTCAACCCACACCCAGCCCCATCACTCACACACCGAACACAAACCATGACAACACCCCGCTTTTGGTGCATACCCTTGTTGGCAACCGTTATGGCCGCTTGCAGCGGCATGGACAAAACACCTCAAAAAATCACCCTGGCGTTTGACGCTGCTATCAATGGGCAAGCGTTTCGCTGTGGTGACAGTTACACAGGTGTGGGCACGACAAAGTCCACCATCACGCCCACAGACTTCCGCTTTTACGTGAGCCAGGTAGAGCTTCAAAACCAGCAGGGTCTTTGGGTGCCGCTGACACTGGACGAAGACGGCAAATGGCAAAAGGGAAGTGTGGCGTTGCTCGACTTTGAAAACGGGCTGGCACCTTGCCGAAATGGCACCGCTGCCACCAACACCACTGTTCGGGGCGAATTGCCAGCGGGCCGGTACACAGGGTTGCGTTTCACTTTGGGCGTTCCTTTCGAGCAAAACCATGGAGACCCGACCACGGCGCCCGCCCCGCTCAACACCACCGCGATGTTCTGGAACTGGCAAGGGGGTTACAAGTTTTTGCGGTTCGACGCCACCAGCAATGGTCTCAAACCTGGAGCGGGTGAAGGCAACACAGGCTACAACATCCACTTGGGCAGCACCCAATGCGCGGCAGCGTCCCGCACGGCGGCGCCCACAGCTTGCCAAAACAGCAACCGGGTGGCGGTGCTGCTGCAAGGCTTTGACCCGCACAAAAGCCGGGTTGTGGCCGACGTTGGCCCCTTGATGGCATCTGCCAACGTGGACACCAACGCGCCCAAAACATCGCCCGGTTGCATGGCCTTCCCAGGCGATAGCGACTGCGTGCCGGTGATGGATGCCTTGGGTTTGCCCTACGGGGATCGCACAGCGCCCGGTCCACAACGCCTTTTTAGTCTGCGGTGACCCTGCCGACCCGTCGCCCATTGGGACCCGCCACGCGCCTGGCCTGGGTGGTTGCAGCCCTTGCCGCGACCCTGTTGACCGCTGCCTCGACAGACCGCTACACCTGGGACCTGCCCACCGGATGGCCCGAGCCGATGGTGCCCATGCACAACCCCATGACACCTGAAAAGGTGGCGCTGGGGCGCCACCTGTTTTACGACAAGGGTCTGTCCGCAGATGGCACGGTTGCTTGCGCCACATGCCACCAACAAGACAAGGCATTCACCGATGGTTTGGCCGTCTCCCACGGCATCCACGGGACCACTGGTGTGCGCAGCGCCATGGCGTTGGGCAACGTGGCCTACCTGCCCACACTCACTTGGACCAACCCCCAACTGACCAGCTTGGAGGTACAAGCGCTCATTCCGCTGTTCGGGGAACAGCCAGTGGAAATGGGCATGGCGGGCCAGGAGCAGGTGTTGTTTGACAAACTGGCCTCCTCGACCACTTACAGCACACTGTTCACGAAAGCGTACCCAGAGCTGGCGCACCAGGGGCGGTCACAACTGTTCACACTGACCACCATCACACAAGCGCTGGCCGCGTTTCAACGCTCGCTGCTGACCTTCAACAGCCCCTACGACCGGTACACGCGGGACAAAGACAACGCGGCGATTGGTCAGGCTGCGAAACGGGGAGAGGCCCTGTTTTTTGGTGAAAAAATGGAGTGTTACCACTGCCACGGTGGCCTCAACTTCACGGACAACCTGCTGCACGCCAGGTTGCCCTATGCAGAACATGGCTTCCACAACACCGGTTTGTACAACGTGGATGGACGGGGAGCCTACCCAGCGGCGACCCCAGGTGTGATCGAGTTCACAGGCCTGGCCAGCGACGCGGGGCGTGTTCGCACCCCCAGTTTGCGCAACGTGGGCGTCACAGCGCCCTACATGCACGATGGCTCTATTGCCACGTTGGAGGCGGTCATACGCCAACATTACGCGTTGGGTGGTCGCTCGACCACCCAGGCTGCTGCGGGTGGCAACCCCCTCAAAAGCGAGTTGATTCAGGGGTTTGACGTCACCGATGGTGAAGTGGCCGATCTGGTGGCGTTTTTGCACACACTGACCGACACCCGGTTCTTGAACGACCCGCGGCACAGTGACCCATGGTCACAAAAATCGACCAACAATCGGCGTTGATCAGATGCGTTTGAGCGGTTGGTTTTTGAAAAAACTGGCATGGGTCGCGCTGTGTGCGGTGGCTTTTGGTGCTTTGGCTCCCACCACGGCGAGGTGGTTGTCCTCTTCAAGAAACACAACATGGGTGGAAGTGTGCACAGCACAAGGCACCAAGCTGCTTGCTGTTGAAGCGAATGGGGGGCAACGCCCCTCGATACCGACACTCGCCGAAAACCCTTGTGGCTATTGCTTGCTGCAACAGCAATCGCCCTGTGTGCCAACCCAAATGGGCACCTGGGGCAAAGTCCCTAACAACGACTTGCGCACCAGCGGTATGGCTGGCCACAAAGTCACCCTAGCGCGCCCCAGAGGTGGCGCCCACCAACCCAGGGCCCCGCCGGTTTTCTCCTGACAT
>JBEBBB010000244.1:0-4631 GCA_041158605.1 Pseudomonadota bacterium | reverse complement strand
ACCGGTCCATCGGACCACCTGGCGTGGTAACCCAATGCCAGTGGCACAGACAACCGGCTGCGGGCGGTTGAGGGCACCACAACGCCGGCGGCAGTGGTCTGGCCGGCCGCAAACCATTTGGCATCCAAAGTGGCGGACCACCACGAGCGGCGCTGACCCTGCGGGGGGTTGTGGCGCAGCCAAGACAAACCCAGGCTGTGGCCGCCACCCTGGCTGGTAAAAGCCCCAAAATCCCCAACCACATCCGACGAGGACGCCGACACCCCCCAAACCTCTGCCCGTTCGGGAACCGGTACACGGTACAAAACCCCCCATTGGGACACCCTGCTCGGTTGGGCGAGGGATGTGGTGTAGGCCACTTGGGCTTGGTGATCAAGGCCCCAGAGGTTGTGGTGCGACAAGACGCCGGTCATGCGGTCACGGCCAGAGGAGGCGTTGCCCGTGTTGGCCCACAACACGTTCACAGCCACATCGGGCTCTTCTGTGACTTGCACCACCGCATCCACCCGGTCCTCTTGATCGGACGCCTTGAGGGTGACCTGGAGGTGCCGGCCGGGGTTGTCGTTGGCCAAAGCGGTCTGGACGGCCAAGCTGTGCAAATTGGGGGTACTGCCTGGGCGCAAAACAGGTAAGGCTTGCAGCACCTGCTGCCCGCTGCGTCGGCTGTTCCCTTGAACCTCGACCTGCCCCAACTCAAACCGCAACGCCCGCAGGCGCACCGGTCCGTTCAGTTCTTGGGGCGGTAGCGCCAGCCGGTACAAACCCCAGCCCGCCGACCGCAAGGCCTGTTCCACGGCATCGGTGGCGGCACCCAAGGTGTTTTGAGTGGCGTCCGGTTGGAGGTATGGCGACAAAATGGTGTTCACCACGGCCGGCGGCAAAGGCAAATCGCCCTCCACCTGAAACGCCGTGATGGGGAAACGCAAGCCCCCTTCAGCCGGTGCACCCGGTACGGCTGGTGTGATCGGCTGTGCAGCGCCTACTGCACATACCGCCCACAGCAGCCCACAACCCCAACGCGCAACGCCCACCACCAGCACCCTCAGCGGCATTGGTTGGACAACACACCGGAGCGGCCCAACAGATCTTGCAGGGCAAACCCCGCCGTGGCGGGATGAGGGGTGCGGTCAAACTCGATCACCAAAGGCCACTGGGTGGGTCGCACCAGGGCGCCGTCGTTTTTCAACACACCCGCCTCACCTTTGCCCAGGTGCAAGATGCCCTGCCCCCCTGACAATGCCACGTGGCCATCGCGAACGGCCACCCACAGCCCCTCGCCCCCCTGGTCCACAGGCGATTGACCAAACAGGGCTTTTGGCACCTGCAAGGTGTCAAGGTCGGGCAAACCGGGCAAGGGCGTGCCGTGGGGCGCCCCCGAGGCCCCTCTGAGCACCACACCCTGGCCCTCAGCCAAGGGGGTGGTACCCCCCCCTTGGGGCTGGACGGTCGCAGAACCTTTCCAGGCAAAAACGGTCAAGGTATCGCCCTGACCGGCCCCATCACAAGTGCCTTGACAACCCACATCCACCCCCGAGCGCCCCATGCGCACCATGGCGGTGGGCGTGACCAAGGTCAACCCTTGCTCGGCCGTTTGAGGCCCGCCCATCAAGCGCACCGTGCCAGCAGACACTTTGGCCACCAACCGCGACTCGGAGGGGCGGTCGGGATCGTGCACAAAGTCATCCAGCTGCCAACGGGTGGCGCTGTCCAAAACCACCACACCACCATCGCGCAAGGCCAGGGTGACTTGGGCACCATCACCCGTTTCCACCCGGTCACCTGGGTAGACCGGTGTACCGTCGACCACGGGACGGGCCAAACCATCCAAGCCTTGCAACTGAACCCCGCCTCGGAAGGACAACACCCGCGCACTGGCCTTGGGCGCCATGTCCCGGGGCGGCTGCCGGATGGCCGCGCGCTCGTTGGCACAGTCTTGCTCGCACAACCGGACATCAAAATCGGTGCCGCGGATACCGGCCGTGGCCGTTTTGGTCTCGACCCGGGCCGCATCGGGGCCGGTTTTGGCCACCAAACCCGAGACCGAGCGCAAGCCCCCCTTGAGCAACTGCACCACCATGCGGTTGTCAGCAGCGGCCGGCTGGAAGCGGTAGTCTTTGAGGACCACGTCACTCCCAGGGCGTATGGACACGCGGGCGCCGTCGGACATTTGCACCAAGGCCAGCCCAGTGGGGGCGGTGGTGAGCCGGTCCCCAGTTTGCACCGCCAGACCTTTGCCCAGAACCACCGGCGCACCACCCTGAGCGCGGTACAGCAGGCCCGCGCCCCGCGCCTCCAAGACCACGCCCGCGTCCTGGGCCTGCACAGCCGACGCCCAACCGACGAGCAACCCCAAGCAACACCACAGCCGACCGGTCATGCAACACCCCATAGCCAAAAAAACAACCCACCCCGCCACCCGAAAGCGCCACGGAGCGGTACCACCTGTATTATTGCGCCGAGACGCCTCAAAAGCCCCACCACATGCGCCGCCCCCGGGAAAACCACACACCCACCACCCACATCTTGCGGTTGGCGTGGCTTTGTGGTTTGGCTTGGTCACCAACCATGGCGTGGGGGCAACCCACGGGCGCCCAGGCGGTGCTGGGCACAGTCCAACTCAGCAGCCCCTCCAGCCAAGTGCTGCAAGTGCGCACCACCAATGGCGCAGGCACCCAACACGGCGTGGTGAATTGGCAGTCCTTTGGTATACCGGCGGGGCACACCACCGATATCGTGCAACCCAGCGCCGCCAGCCTGAGCATCAACCGTGTGGTCGGTCCCGATCCTTCTCTGATTTGGGGGCAGCTGAGATCCAACGGCCAGGTGCTGTTGGTGAACCCCGCAGGCATCACCGTGGGTGCGGGTGCGGTGGTGGACACCGCTGCTTTTGCTGCGGCAGCCATGCGGATGGACAGCGCCGATGCGGTGCAAAACCGGTGGCGTTTTGACGCCACTTCGACACAAGGCATCAACATCCAGGGGGCGATCAAGGCCCAAATCGGTGGCATCACCTTGATCGCACCCCAAGTAGGTGTAGGCTCCTCAGCCGTGCTGAGTGCCGACCAAGGCGCCATACGCTTGCTGGCCGGCCAATCCATTGACGTCACCGGCCCTGGCTTGGAAGATGTGCGTCTGCGCATCAGCGCGCCCTCGGATGCGGTGGTCAATTTGGGCCGTTTGGAAGGTGGGGCGGTCGGTTTGTTCGCCAGCAGGCTTCAACACAGTGGCCAAGTCCAGACACAAGCTGTGCGTGGTGCCAATGGCCAAGTGGTTCTCAAAGCCCAAGAATCGGTCCAAGTGTCTGGACGGGTGCGGTCTAACGGCCTGTCCGGCCAAGGGGGGTCTATACAGGTCACAGCGCCTACGGTCACGGTCGAAGCAGGTGCTCACTTGGACGCCAGCGGGCCAACCGGTGGGGGCGAGGTGCTGGTGGGTGGCGGCTGGCAAGGGCAAGACAGCCGGCTATCCAACGCCCAAACCACCCGGGTGGACGCGGGGGCGGTATTGAGAGCGGATGCAACAGACCAAGGTAACGGTGGCACGGTGGTGGTTTGGGCAGATTGGGGCACAGCATTTGCTGGCCAAGCCAGTGCCATGGGCGGCCCACTCGGGGGCAACGGTGGGCGCATCGAGGTATCCGGCAAACTGGCGCTGGGCTACCACGGCCATGCCTCCACCTTGGCACCCATGGGCCAAACCGGGTGGTTGTTGCTGGACCCTGCAGACCTTTATATCGTTGACAACGCGGGTGACGCGCCCGGGGGCTCTGCCAACTTGGTGACGGCGCTGCTGGCGGTGCTCGGCCTGTCGTCTAACACGTT
Source organism: Pseudomonadota bacterium (assembly GCA_041158605.1). Classification (GTDB taxonomy): domain Bacteria; phylum Pseudomonadota; class Gammaproteobacteria; order Burkholderiales; family Burkholderiaceae_C; genus JBEBBB01. The sequence continues at coordinate 810 of JBEBBB010000244.1, read as the reverse complement.
CATTTTGACGGCAGACCTGGAAGCCCAGCTGGCCAGCAACAACGTGACGCTGCAGACCAACGTGGGCATCACCAACAACGGTGACATCCACCTCCTGGGCAACCTGGACTGGTCCGCCAACACCCGTTTGGTGTTGAACGCCAGCAACGACATCCGCTTGAACGCGGTGGTCAGACCCGCTGGAACGTCCGGGGGACTGGATCTGGTGGCCGCCAACAACATCGTGCAACTCGCTGGTGGGCTGATCAACCTGTCTGCGGCGCCCAACCTGTCTTTCACCGCCAACGCTTCCACCATTGGTGCGGCGGGCGCAGGCAACGCGTTGGCGGTCAACCTCAACCCCGGGGCCACAGGCACCACAGCCGATCTGGCCGCCTCCAGCGGCGGCGTTTTCGTGCGCCAAACCACGGGCACCTTGGACTTGGCGCGGTACCAGGCCAGCGCCCCCACCAACCAAACCGTCTCGCTGTCGTCCGCAGGTGACCTGTTGGTGTCATCGGTCGCGGGGCTGTCGGGTGCCAGTGGCAGCAACCTGGTGCTGGGCGCCGACGGCGCGATCGCCATCACACCCGGTGTGGGCGGCACCTTCCGGGCCGTTGACCTGACGGCTGGCGGCGCTGGCGGGATCGCCATTGGCAGCGGCTCGGCGTCCAACTGGACGGTGTCCAATGGGCTGTCCTTGACGGCGTCCACGGGGAATGTCAATTTGGCGGCCAACCTGGTCAACGCCACCGGGGACATCGCCATCACCACCGCCGGCAACATCAATGTCGGGGCGCACATCCAACCCGGCGGGGCGTCTGGGGCCGT
>JBEBBB010000243.1:0-7959 GCA_041158605.1 Pseudomonadota bacterium | reverse complement strand
CAACGTGGTGGTGGTGGTGTCCCGTGTGGAAGCGGGTACCCGTTTGCGGCGCACCGAACAAGCCGACGAGTACATGGTGTTGGTGCCCCCTGGCCTGCGGGCGCGCATCACCGCTGGCGCCGACGCTGTGGACGCGGGCCCCGAATCGCTCACCATCGTTCCACCCGGCGAGAGCGCGGTGGAGGTGCTGGACGCGGGCACCGTGACACGGGTCTTCTCGGTGCGCGCCACCGACCTGGTGGCCCTGGCATCCAACGCGGCCGTGTACGCCCAGCCAGTGCCGTCGGTCGCGCCCTTGGTGGACTGGCCCATGCCCGTGGGCGGGTACCGCTTGCGCCATTACCCCTTGGCGCCGTACAACAACCCCCAGCTGTTTGGCCGGCTGTTCCGCAGCCGCAACCTGATGATCAACGTGTTTGAACCGGTGGACGAGCGCCGCGATCCCCGCAAGCTGTCACCCCATTCGCACCCTGATTTTGAGCAGCTGTCCATCGCGTTGTCGGGCCGCTTTGTCCACCACCTGCGCACCCCCTGGGGCCCCGATAGCACCGCGTGGCAGCCCGACGAGCGTGTGGAGGTGGGCAGCCCGTCCACCTTGGTCATCCCCACAGAGTTGGTGCACACCACGCAATCCATCGGTGCGGGAGTGAATTGGTTGATCGATGTGTTCGGTCCGCCCCGGTTCGATTTTTCCCGCCAAGCCGGTGTGGTGCGCAACGCGGACGAGTACCCGATGCCGGAGGGCGCTTAACCCCCGTCCAACTGGTCTCCCCACCCTGCTGCCGTTTCGCGCACCAGCCGGCTGACGACCTTGCTGGCGGCGGTCAGCTGGCCTTGTTTGGGCAGCGCCAGCGTCACGTACCGTTTCAAGTCGGGGTTGACCACGCGGGACGCTTGCAGCCGGCCCGCGCGCAGCCCCTCTGCGATCGAGTACGGGCCCAGCAGCGCGTGCAGGCCCGAGCCGGGGGTGACCAGGGCGGTTTGCATGCGCAGCGAATCGGCCTCCACCGCGGCGTGCAGGGTGAACCCTTTGCTGCGGGCGGTTTCGTCCAGCACGGCGCGCCAGTGGGCCGGGCGCCGCGGCAACACCAGGCGCAGCCCCTCCAGCCGTGAAAAATCCACCGTCTCGCCCTTGGTGAGCGGGTCGCCCGGCGGCGCCACCAGGTAGCTGGCGGCGGTGGCCAGCAGGTGCTCGTCGGCGCCGGTGGGTTTTTGGTAGCGGAACAAAATGGCCATGTCCACGCTGCCGCTGTCGAGCAGGGTGTCCAGCTCGCCCCCTTGGCCCTCGCGCACGTTCAAGCTGACCTTGGGGTACTCGGCCTGCAGCCGCAGGCAGACCTGGGTCATCAAGGGGTGGGCGGCGGAGGGCAAGACCGCCACCCGCACCGCCCCCATGGGCACCCCGGCATCGGCCCGGATGTCGGTGAGCAGGCGGTCGGTGTCGCGCAGCCAGGTGCGCACCCGCCCTTCCACGTGCCGCCCCAACTCGGTCAACACCACGCCGCGGCCGGTGCGCCGGAACAGGGCGCCCCCACAGGCTTGCTCCAGCCCGCTGATCTGGCGGCTGATGTGCGATTGCACGGTGTGCCGCTGGGCGGCCACTCGGGTGAAGCTGCCGAGTTCGGCCACCTCCAGGAACAAGCGGAAATCGTTGGGGTTCATGGGCTGATCTATGGAATAGACATGCCAAATTGGGCATGTCTGACATCTGGGAAAACATTCTATGCAGATGTCCGTTGGTTGCCTAGACTCCGGCTCCATACACCCAGCGGAGTTTTTTCAAGCATGCGTTTAGCCAGTTTCACAACCCAAGGCCGTGCCACTTACGGTGTGGCCGCCCCCGACGGCAGCTGCACCGCCGTGCCCGCCACCTTCCAGGCCCAGCACCCCGACCTGAAGGCCGTGTTGACCGCCGGTGCGCTGCCCGCCATGGCCACGGCCTTGGCCCAAGGCGGTGTGCCATGCCCGGCCGACCAGGTGGGTTGGTTGCCCGTATTGCCCAACCCGGGCAAGCTCATTTGTGTCGGGTTGAACTACAAAACCCACGTGGCCGAAACCAAACGGCCCGACAGCGAACACCCGTCTTTGTTCTTGCGTTTCAACGACACCCTGGCCGCGCAGGGCGACGTGGTGTTGCGCCCGCCGTTTTCCGAGCGCTTCGATTGGGAGGGCGAGTTGGCCTTTGTGATCGGCCAGGGGGGGCGCCACATCCCCGCGGAACGGGCTTACGACCACATCGCGGGTTACGCCTGCTTCAACGACGTGAGCGTGCGCGACTGGCAAAAACACACCCACCAGTTCACCCCGGGCAAAAACTTCCCGGGCACCGCGCCTTTTGGCCCTGTGCTGGTGACCCGCGACGAGGTGCCCGATGTGACCCGGCTCACGCTGGAGACGCGCCTGAACGGCCAGGTGGTGCAACACGCCCAGATCAGCGACCTGATTTTTGACATCCCCACCATCGTGGCCTACGTGTCCCGGTTCACGCCCCTGTCCCCGGGGGATGTGATCGCCACCGGCACCCCTGGTGGTGTGCCCGTTCAGGCGTCGGTGCCGATGGTATCGGCGGCACCTTCACCGACATGGCGGCCTTTGACGAGGCCACCGGCCAGTTGGTGTTTGGCAAGGCCTTGTCCACCCACGGGCAACTGGTGCAAGGCATCCAGAACACCATCGACAGCGCCGGCATCGACTGGCGCGACGGCCAGTTGTTCTTGCACGGCTCCACCATCGCCATCAACACCTTGCTGGAGCGCAACGGCGCCAACACGGCGCTGTTAATCACCGAGGGTTTTCGCGACATCTACGAGATCGGCCGTGTCAACCGGCCCGACGCCTACAACCTGTTTTTCAACAAACACCAGCCCTTGGTGAAACGCTCTTTGCGTTTTGAGGTGGCCGAGCGTTTGCGCGCCGATGGCAGCACCCACAAGCCATTGGACGAGGCCGCGGTGCGCGAGCTGGCCCAGGACCTGAAAGGCCAGGGCATCGAGGCGGTGGCGGTGTTGTTGCTGCACGCCTACCGCAACCCCGCGCACGAGCAGCGGGTCAAGGCCATTTTGCAAGAAGAACTGCCGGGCGCCTTTGTGTGCGCCTCGCACGAGTTGAGCCAGGAGTACCGCGAGTTCGAACGCGTGTCCACGGCGGTGGCCAACGCCTATGTGGGGCCCCGGGTGTCGGCCTACCTGGGTCAATTGGAGGACCACCTGGCCCAAGAGGGGTTTGGCGGCGACTTTTACATCGTCCAGTCCACAGGGGGCTTGTTCCCGGTGGAGCACGCCAAGGTGGGTTGTGTGCGCATGCTCGAGTCCGGCCCCGCCGCTGGCGTGATCGGCGCCCAGGCCATTTGCGCCCAGCTGGGCATGGGCGACGCCATCGCGTTTGACATGGGCGGCACCACGGCCAAGGCCGGGGTGATCAGTGAGGGCCGGCCGCTCACCACCGGGTCGGCGTTGATTGGCGGTTACGAGCGGGCCTTGCCCATCCAGATCCCGATGATGGATATCCACGAGGTGGGCACCGGTGGTGGCTCGATCGCCCGGGTGGAGACCGGCAACGCCCTGCGGGTGGGGCCGCAAAGCGCGGGTTCTATTCCCGGCCCGGTGGCCTATGGAAGGGGGGGCACCGAGCCCACAGTGACCGACGCCAACCTGCTGTTGGGCCGTTTGGACGCCGAGCACTTTTTGGGCGGTGAGCTGCAGCTCGACCTGCCGGCTTGCCAGCGCCAGATGCGCGAGCGGGTCGCCGGGCCCCTGGGTTTGGACCCCACCGAAGCGGCCGATGGCATTTTGCGGATCGCCGTGACCCAGATGTCGCACGCGGTCAAGGCCGTGACCACCGAACGCGGCCTGGACGCGGGCAGTTTCACCATGGTGGTGTATGGCGGTGCAGGGCCTTTGCACGCCTCGGCCATCGCCCGTGAAATCGGCATACGCAAGGTGCTCATCCCCTACGCGCCGGGTTATTTTTCCGCCTACGGCATGTTGTTCTCCGACCTGCGTTACGACTACGTGCGCTCGGTTTTCCGCAAGCTCAACGACGTGTCGTTTGAGGAGATCGAGGCCGCTTACCAAGCACTGGAAGACGAGGGCCGCGCCGCGCTGGCGCAGTCGGGCGTGAAAGCCGATGGGGTGGTGATCGAGCGCGCCGCCGACATGCGCTACGTGGGCCAGGAACACGCCGTCACGGTGGACCTGCCGCTGGCCTTTTTTGCGGGCCAGGACCGCGCGGCCATCAAGCGCCAGTTCGACGAGCTGCACAAGGTGCGCTACGGCACCTCGGCCCCGCAAGAGCCGGCCGACCTGGTCAGCTTGCGCGTGACCGTGTTGGGCACCATGAAAAAGCCGCCCAAACACAGCGTGCCCCAGGGCGACACCACACCAGAGGCCGGTGCCATTCGCGGGGTCAAACCGGTGTATTTCCGTGGCACCGGCTGGACCGACACCCCGGTGTACCGCCGCGACGCCTTGCGCGCGGGCAACGCGATCACCGGCCCGGCGCTGGTCGAAGAACACGCCTCCACCACCGTGGTCCAACCCGGCGATGCGCTGCGGGTGGACGAACTGGGCAACCTGCAACTCACCATCGGGAGCGACCGCACATGAGCACCCCCACCCCCACCATCGATCCGGTGACCGTTGAGATCATCCGCAACGGCCTGTACGCCGTGACGGAGGAGATGAAAACCAACCTCACCCGCACCGCCTACAACCTCATCATCTACGAGGCGCTGGACTTCACCGTGGGCCTGTTCACCAAAGAAGGTGACACGGTGTCCATTGGCCTGGGTTTGCCCATGTTCATCCGGGGCATGTCGGAGACGGTCAAGGCCAAGATCAAACACTTCGGGTACGAGAACATCAAACCTGGTGACATCCTGGTCACCAACGACGCCTACACCACCGGCAGCCACCTGAACCACTTCACCTTCACCATGCCGGTGTTTTTTGAGGGCCGCCTGGAGGGGTTCACCTGCTGCATGGCCCACTGGCTGGACGTGGGCGGCACCCTGGGCAACGTGACCACCGACATCTTCAGCGAGGGCATCCAGATCCCCCTGCTCAAGTACCAGCGCGAGGGCGTGGTGAACCAGGACCTGGTGGACATCATCGCCATGAACGTGCGCCTGCCCGAACGCGCTCTGGGCGATTTGCGCGCCCAGATCACCGCGGTCACCACCGGTGAGCGCCGCTACCTGGAGCTGTTGCAGCGTTACGGCGCCGCCGCGGTGAACGGCTCCATCCAGCAGATCATGGACGCCTCCGAAGCGGTGGCGCGCCAGAACACCCTGTCCATCCCAGATGGGGTGTACGAGGCCGAATCGTTCATGGACGACGACGGCCTGGAGATCGGCAAACGCATCCCCATCCGGGTCAAGGTCACGGTGCAGGGCGACGAAATGACGGTGGACTTGTCCGATGTCAGCAAACAGGTGCGGGGGTTTTACAACTCCGGGTTCACCACCGGCATCGCGTGCGCGCAGGTGGCCTACAAATGCCTGACCACCCCAACCGACTACCCGGTCAACGACGGCTCTTTCCGCCCCCTCAAGGTGGTGATGCCCATGGGCACGGTGATCAGCGCCGAGCGGCCCTACCCGATGCGGGTGTGGATGACCTTTCCCATGACGGTGATCGACACCATCTTCAAGGCCTTGGCACCCGCCATCCCCCACCGGTCCATCGCGGGCCACCATGCCGACCTGGTGTTTCCCAACATCCACGGCATCAGCCCGGAAGACGGCCGCTTGTTCATTGTGGGTATTGGCCCACTGGGCGGCGGGTGGGGCGCTAAGTCCCAAGAGGATGGTGTTTCGGTCACGGTGTGCATCAATGACGGTGACACCCACAACAGCCCGACCGAGCAGCTGGAAGCCAAATACCCGGTGTTGGTCGAGAAGTACGAAATCCGCCAAGACAGCGCGGGCGCGGGCCGCCAGCGCGGTGGCCTGGGTGCCGAGATGGTGGTGCAGGCCCTCTCGCCCTTCACCGTGACCACCCGCATCGACCGCGTGCATTGCAAACCCTGGGGTTTGGAGGGCGGGGGAGACGCCATGGGCAACGGCATCGCCATCCGCCACAAAGGCGCCTGGAAAACCGACCTGCCCAACGCCAAGGTGTTCAACGTGCGCTTGGAGCGTGGTGACGCGTACAAAATGCTCTCGGGTGGTGGTGGCGGGTTTGGCCACCCCCATGGTCGCGACGCCGAGTTGGTGGCGGACGACGTGCGCGAGGGTTACGTGAGCGCCCAGGCCGCCCGCGACCTGTACGGTGTGGTGGTGGACGCGCAAGGCCAGGTCGACCTCGTCGCGACCGGGCAATTGCGCACCCTCACCCCCGCTTGACATGGACACAGCCACCATGGCCGACGCCCGCGCCACCCACCTGGCCCAGCTCTGGAGCCGCTTGTCGGCCCAGCACGTGTCGCTGGCCGCGGGTTGCGGTTGTGGGGTGGGTGGGGTCAGCGTGTCCCTGGCCGATTTTGAACGGGACATCGCCGATTACCTGTGGGCCGAGTCCGAGCGCCTGGCCGCCACGGCGGTGGAGGCCTTTGTGCTGGCCTGTGGCCCCATCGCCGAGCAGGACACCCCGGTCCGCGACCTGCTGGCCCGCTTGGAGGCCGGCGAGGCCGACCCGGCGGTGGCCGATTGGTTGCTGGGCCGCCTGGCCCGGACCCTGGAATCGTTTGCCAAGCTGCACGGCCCAACCGCGTCCGCCACCACCCCCACCTCCACGAACTGGGGGGCCTGACGCCATGGCCGCGTTCAACTGGATGCCCCCCTTGCAGCCCCCCGCATCCACAAGCGCACCCACCGGTGCGGCGGTCACCCCCCGGGTGCCCGTGACTGTGCTGACCGGGTTTTTGGGCAGCGGCAAAACCACCTTGCTCAACCGGCTGTTGCACCAGCCAGACATGGCTGGCACCGCTGTCATCATCAACGAGTTTGGGGCCGTGGGGTTGGACCACGACCTGGTCACCCACACCCAAGACGACCTGGTGCTCTTGTCCAACGGTTGCATCTGTTGCACGGTCCGGGGCGACCTGGTGGCCGCCCTGGAAACCCTGGCGGCCAGCCCCCAGGCGCGGGCAGGGGCGTTGCACCACGTGGTGCTGGAAACCACCGGCCTGGCCGACCCCGCCCCGGTGTTGCACACCCTGATGGGCGACCCCCGGGTCACCGGGGCCTGGCGCTTGTCGGGTGTCGCCACCACGGTAGACGCGGTCAATGGCATGGCCACACTGGACCAGCACCCCGAGGCGGTGAAACAGGTGGCGGTGGCCGACCGCTTGTTGCTCACCAAAACCGATTGGGGGAGGGCGGGTGACGCGGGTCCCGAGGGTGCCCCCACAGGCTTGTTGCAGCGACTGGCCGCCCTCAACCCCACGGCCCCTGTGTGCGCGGGCGCCGACCAGGCCCTGGACGCTTTGTGGGGCCTGTTGGACGCGTCACCCCTGTCCGCCCCGGCCGACCCCGGTGGGCGGGTGGTGTGGCGACCGGTGTCGACCACCCCCGACAGCGCTGGAGCCGGTGCCGGCCCGGCCACCCGGCACGGCGACCGCATCCGCACCCACAGCATCGTGCGCGACCAGCCTTTGCCCCGCGAGGGGTTTTTTGCGTGGTTGGACCTGGTGGCCCGGATGCGGGGCGACGACCTGCTGCGTGTGAAGGGCCTGGTGCACTTGGACGACAGCCCAGACCAACCCCTGGTCATCCATGGGGTGCAGCACATTTTTCACCCGCCCGAGTGGTTGCCCGCGTGGCCCAGTGACGACCGCCGCACCCGCATCGTTTTTATCACCCGCGATATGGACCTGGATGCCATTGAAGACACCTTGCGTGTGTTCGAGCGGCGCCGCCCCCGTGTCACGCCCCCCACCAACCCTGTACCCTCAACCGATAGGAGACAACCGTGAAACCATCCCAATGGCTGATCACCCTGTGCCTGGCCGCTGGCCTGG
>JBEBBB010000242.1:0-7569 GCA_041158605.1 Pseudomonadota bacterium | reverse complement strand
TGTTGGTCTTTAAAACGGATGCGTTGGGCCGCCCCTAAACTCAACACCTCCGCACCGGTGCCAGCGTCGAGCAGCCGTGAGGTGGCGCCCAGCGTGAGCGAGTGCACATCGGCGATGCGGTCGCTGCCCACATAGGGGTTGGGTTGGAAGATGGTGCCCAGGTTGAAGTCGAACGCCCCCGAGTCGTAATTGGGTAGGAAAGACTGGTCGCGGTACGGTGTGCGGACGTAGTAGGCCCGGGGTTCCAGGGTCTGCACCAAAGACCGACCAAACAGCTGGGTATCGCGTTCAAAAACCAGCCCAGCGTCCAAGCTGGTGGTGGGGATCACAAAGCTGGGGTTGCGGGTCCCGTTGCCCAGTGTGGCTTCCAGGCGGTATTGCCGGGCTTGCAGTTGCAAGGCGGGTTTGATGTACCAGCCGGGTGTTTGCCAGGTTTTGCTCAGGGTGCTGGTGCCGACCAGCCGAGTGCCATTCACCTGGTTCACCCCATTGGGCAGTGCGGAGATGCTGGGCAGCCGGTCCACTGTGAAATGGGTGAGGTCGACAGAGGTGGTCCATTGCCAGCCCCGTGTGCCTGCGATGCGCAAATCGCTGGGGCTGTAGGTGGCGGTGATCGAGGGCAGCCGGTCGTAGGGCGCGGTGATGGGCGCCAACGGGTCTTGCAAGGTTTGCCAGCTGTACACACCCGCGGTCACGTGCACAGGGCCCCGCGCCCACTGCACCACCGCGTTGTTGGCCAGTAGCCGGGTGGTCAATGAGGTGCTGGTGCGTGGAAAGTCGCGCCAATAGTTGTCGTCACTGACCCGGTTCAGGTTGAGGCCCAGGTGCATGCGGCCCACCGCTGTGTCGGCGATGCCACCGTGCTGCGCGGAGTAGCCCCAGCGGTTGATGCCACGCAGCCGGTCGGAAGGCATAAAAGCCCCCCGGAACATCCCCTCGTAGGTTGATTCCAAGTAGCGGTATTCCCCTGCAAGGTCCATCCCCCGTTTGCTCATCAAGGTGGGGTAGAGGGTGGCGTCCCGGTTGGGTGACAGGTTCAGGTAGTAGGGGAGGGTCACCTCCAGCCCACTTTGGTTGTCGATGTTGATGGTGGGGGGCAACAACCCTGACTTGCGTTTGTCCGACAGGGGGAAGCTGACGTAGGGTGCAGCCAACAGGGGCACGCCTTTGAAACGCAACACCCCATTGGTGGCGGTGCCCACATCGTTGGTTTGGTCAAAATCGATGCTGGTGGCGGTCACCACCCAATCGGGCAACCAGCTGGGGCCGGGTTCGCGTGTGCACGTGGTGTAACTGGCCTTGGTGGCCACCGCCCGGTCTTCGCCCAGAAAATCCACCCGTTCCGCCTGACCATACCCCCCCGAGCGCAGCAGCTTGAACGAGGGTGATTGGAAATGCCCCTCGAATGTGTCGAGTTTGAGGTCCAGGTAGGGGCCTTCAAACACGTTGCCAGCCCGGTTGATGCGCACCTGGCCGGTGGCCTTGGCGCGGTCTGTGGCTTGTTCGTGTTCCAGTTTGTCGGCTTGGATGCGGGTGTCGTGTCGGCGGAGTTCGGCGTTGCCCTCGACCACGGTGCGTTCCCCTGAGGTACCGTACACCTTGTCGCCTGTGACGAAGGTGGGTGCTTGGCTGGCCACATCGGGGGTCAGGCGCTCAACCAGCATGCCGCTGGGTTGCAGCACCAAACCCCCTGCTGTGGGGGCCTGCGCCCAAGCGCCAGGGGCCCATATGGCCAAACAGGCCCATGCGCAGCTGCGCCACACCAGAGGTGCCGCAGCAGGGTGCGGGAGTGGGATACGGCGTGAATGGCGTTGGGTGGGGGGCACGTTGGGGTCCGGGGTGTGTCCGTAAAATACCCGGGCAATTATCCACGAGGCACACCCTGCCGGCTCACCATGACCCCACCCCAGCCCCTCCAGCCCGCAGACACCGTTGTTGTTTGGGACGATCCCAGCCGCAAAACCGCTTGTCAGCGGTGGCTGGAAGGCTTGGTGGCGGCGCACGGGGTGGTGCCCAGCAGCCTGCGCCCCGCCTCGGCCGATGCGAGTTTCAGGCGCTACCTGCGGGTTGACGGCGTGGCTGGCAGCTTGGTGGTGATGGACGCCCCACCCGCCCGCGAGAACTGCCAACCCTTTGTGGACGTGACGCAGCTGTTGCAGGCTGCAGGGGTGCGGGTACCCTCGGTGTTGGATTGGGACCCAACCAACGGGTTCATGTTGCTCACCGACCTGGGCGACCACACCTTGTTGTCGGTTTTGGACGCCAACCAACCCGCTGCCGCCTTGCCTTTTTTCCAGGACGCCACCGATGCCCTGATCCGTTGGCAGCTGGCGTCGCAGCCTGGCGTGTTGCCACCGTATGACCAAGCGCTGTTGACCCGGGAGCTGCAGCTGTTCCCCGATTGGTACCTGGCGCAGCACAAGGGGGTGGTGCTGGACACCACCCTGCAAACCAGCTTGGTCCAGGTGTTTGAGCAGGTGGTGGCCCGCAACCTGGCCGCGCCGCAGGTCTACGTGCACCGGGATTTCATGCCCCGCAACCTGATGTTGCCCCGCGCCACCGACCCCGACCAGCGTTTGGGGGTGTTGGATTACCAAGACGCGGTGTACGGCCCTGTGACCTACGACATCGCTTGTTTGATGCGCGATGCGTTTTTGACCTGGGACGAGTCCATGGTGCTGGATGTGACCATCCGCTACTGGGAAAAGGCCCGCAAAGCCGGGCTGATGGACTTTGAAGGTTGGAGCGAGGACTTTGGGGCGTTTTTTAAAGCCGTTGAATGGATGGGGTTGCAACGCCATTTGAAAGTGGCTGGTATTTTTGCCCGGCTCACCTTGCGCGATGGCAAACCCAAGTACCTGGCCGACGCGCCCCGGTTCATCCATTACATCCGCCAAACCGCCTTGCGTTACCGCGAATTGACCCCCTTGGTCCGGCTGATCGACAAGGTCGAGGGCTGGGAGGCCGCCACCGGGTTTGCCTACGGGCGGGTTTGACCCATGCCGCGCATTTGGTGCCCAGACGCCGCTGCCGAGGGGCAGGTGTTGTTGTTGCCCGCCGATGCGGCCCGCCATGTGCAGGTGCTGCGGCTGCAACCCGGCGACACCTTGACCCTGTTTGGCCACCCCGACCAGGGGGGGGAATTTGAGGCCCAGGTGTTGCGCATGGGCCGCAGCGACGTGGAGGTGCGGGTGGGTGTTCACCACCCTGTGAACCGCGAACCTGGCCGGCAGGTGCATTTGGCGGTGGTGATGCCTGCCAACGACCGCATGGACTGGTTGGTTGAAAAAGCCACCGAAATGGGGGTGGCCAGCATACAACCCTTGATGTCTGCCCGCAGTGTGTTGCGCCTCAAGGGCGAACGGGCCGGCAAAAAGGTGGGCCACTGGCAAGCGGTTGCGGTTGCCGCGTGTGAACAATGTGGCGGCAACCGGGTGCCACACATCCACCCGGTGTTGACCCTGGAGGCCTGGTTGGACCAGGGGCCGCCAGCGGGCTGCTGGGCGGGGTGGTTGTCTTTGAGCGCTGGCAGCCAACCTTTGCCCCAGGTGGTGGCCCAGCAGGCGGGTGCGTCGGGCTGGTGTTTTGTCACCGGGCCCGAAGGTGGGTTTGAGCCCGCCGAAGAGGCCTTGTTGGCCCAGCGGGGCCTACACCCTGTGGCTTTGGGGACCAGGGTTTTGCGGGCTGAGACCGCCGCCCTGTCGGCTTTGGGCTGTACAGTGTGGGCCCTATGACCCGCACAACCGCACAAACCCCTTGCCCCGCCTGTGGGCGCCTAGAGGCCGACGTCGTCAGCACCCGCGATGGCAAAACGGGCGAGGCCCTGCTGGTGGTGGCTTGTGCAGGCTGCGGCCTGGGCCGCATCGACCCCTTTCCCACCCCTGAGGGGTTGGCGCAGTGGTACAAAACCCGTTACCGCCAAGACTACAAGGCCAGTGTGCGCCCCAAGCTCACCCACGTGTTGCGGGCGGCGCGGTTGGCACAAGAACGGTGGGCGTGGGCCAGCCGGCAACCGGGGCGGGGTGCACCCCGTCGGACCCTGGACGTGGGCGCCTCTGGTGGCGAGTTTGTGTACCTGATGCAAACCCTGGGTGCGGATGCCCATGGTGTGGAGCCACACGAGGGCTACTCCACCTACGCCCGCAGCGACCTGGGTTTGCAGGTGGTGTCGGGTACCTTGCAGGAACACCTGCCCACGCTGCCGCCCCAGTCGTACGACCTGGTCAGCATGTTCCACGTGCTGGAGCATCTGTTGGACCCGGTACAGGCGCTGCGCGACTTGGCGGGGTTGTTGGCGCCAGGGGGGCATTTGTTGATTGAGGTGCCCGATGCGTCCCGCCTCAGTTCGCCCAACAACATGTTTTTCCGGGCCCACACCCTGTACTTCACCGCCCACGCGTTGACCGCTGTGGCACAAGCGGCCGGCTTGCGGGTGGTGGCCCACAACTTTGACGCCCAGGCCAACCTGCTGGTGTTGCTGCAGCCCGACGCCGCCTTGGGCCAGCCTGTTTGGCAACCCGATCACAGCTTGGTTCAAGGCCAGGCCCAGCGCCGGTGGGACCGTTACCTGTGGTCCCGTTTGGGCAGCGGTTATTTGTGGCGGCGTTGGCTCAGCCGCCGCAACGAAAAACAAACGGCGGCGCAGCACACCCACGCCCGGGACCTTCTGAACGCCGTGTACCGGGGCTGAATGGGGTTCAGCCCCCTACGCTGGGGTCGGTGTACACCATGTCCAGGGGGTAACGCCGGCCGGCCATGTGGTCTTGTACACAACGCCACACCAAAGGGCTGCGCAGGCGGTCGGCGTTGGCCTCGATCTCGGCCGGGGTCATCCACACGGTGCGAACGATGCCGGTGTCCAGAGACTGCCCGGGCACGGCATCGCCCAACTCGCCTGTGAACGCAAACCGCAGGTAGGTGATGTCTTCGCCGGTGGCGGGCCGCTGGAAACGCGACAGGTACACCCCCACCAGCGCCTGCGGGGTGAAGCGGTGGGTGGTTTCCTCCAGGGCTTCGCGGGCACACCCGTCCACCGGGCTTTCACCGGGGTCGAGGTGGCCGGCCGGGTTGTTCAGGCGCAAGCCCTCGGCCGTGTGCTCTTCGATCAGTAGGTAGCGGCCATCCCGCTCGATGATGGCGGCCACGGTGACACTGGGTTTCCAACGTTCGCTCATGGGGGCAGTTTAGCTGCGCAGGGCGTTCAAGACCTCGTCAAGCATCTTTTTGGCATCACCAAAGAGCATGCGGTTGTTGTCTTTGTAGAACAAGGGGTTGTCCACACCGGCGTAACCGCTGGCCATGGAGCGTTTCATCACGATGCTGGTTTTGGCCTTCCAGACCTCCAGCACCGGCATGCCCGCGATGGGGCTGGACGGGTCGTCTTGCGCGGCCGGGTTCACGATGTCGTTGGCACCAATCACCATGGTGACGTCCGCGTTGGGGAAGTCTTGGTTGATCTCGTCCATCTCCATCACGATGTCGTAGGGCACTTTGGCCTCAGCCAACAGCACGTTCATGTGCCCCGGCATGCGGCCCGCCACCGGGTGTATGGCGAAGCGCACGTTGACGCCTTTGTCGCGCAGCAGTTTGGTGATCTCGAACACCGTGTGCTGGGCTTGTGCCACCGCCATGCCATAGCCCGGCACGATGATGACCTCTTTGGCCTCGCGCAGCATCTCTGCCGTGTCGGCCGAACCGATGGGTTGCACCTCACCCTGGGGTTCGGCGGCGGCGCCACCTCCTTTGGGTGCGGGCGCCCCACCACCAAACCCTCCAGCGATCACGCTGATGAAGTTGCGGTTCATGGCGCGGCACATGATGTAGCTCAGGATGGCCCCAGACGAGCCCACCAGGGCACCGGTCACGATCAACAAATCGTTGCTCAGCATAAAACCGGTGGCCGCTGCGGCCCAGCCCGAGTAGCTGTTGAGCATGGACACCACCACCGGCATGTCGGCGCCACCGATGGCCATCACCATGTGGATGCCAAACAGCAAGGCGATCACGGTCATGACCAGGAGCGGGGTCATGCCGGCGCTGACACCATGCGCGGCCACAAACTCGCGGCCAAACCACACCACCACCAGCAGGGCGATCAGGTTGAGCAGGTGACGGCCGGGCAGCAGCAAGGGCTTGCCGCCGATCTTGCCGGACAACTTGCCAAACGCCACCACAGAGCCGCTGAAGGTCACCGCGCCGATCAGGATGCCGATGTAAATCTCCACCTCGTGGATGACCTTTTCAGCGCCGGTGTAGGCCACCGAGGTGTCCACATAACTCGCAAAACCCACCAAGCAGGCGGCCAAACCCACCAGGCTGTGCATGAGCGCCACCAACTCGGGCATTTGGGTCATCTGCACCTTTTTGGCGGCGTACAAACCGATGGCACCACCCACCACCAGGGCCACGATGATGTAGGCCACACCACTCGAAGACACCCGGGGGCCGAGGATGGTGGCGAGCACGGCAATGGCCATGCCCGCCATGCCAAACAGGTTGCCGCGGCGGGCGGTTTCTGGTGTGGACAGGCCACCCAGGCTGAGGATGAACAGTATCGTGGCCCCGATGTAGGCCATGGTTGCAAGGCTGTCGGTCATGTGTGTTCCTGTTTGTTGTTGTGGGTCACTTGCGGAACATGGCCAGCATGCGGCGGGTCACCGCAAAACCACCAAACATGTTGATCGCCGTCAGCACCAGTGCCAACAACGCCAAACCCAAGATCAGGCCGTTGGGGCGGTTGGCCGCACCCATGGCATCGAGCGGGGGCGCGACCTGCACCAGGGCGCCGATCGCGATGATGGACGAGATGGCGTTGGTCACGCTCATCAGTGGCGTGTGCAGCGAGGGCGTGACGTTCCAGACCACCATGTAGCCCACAAAACAGGCCAACACAAACACCGTGAAGTGCGACAAAAAGCTCGCAGGTGCGTACGCCCCCACCAGCCAGAACAACACCGCCCCCACGCCAAACACCGTGGCCAAGCTTTTGGCCGACATGGGTTCGCCAGGCCCGTGGCCGTGGGCCGGGGCCTTGGGTACCGCGGCCGCAGCGGGTTTGGCCGCCGGCGGGGCGGGCAGCTTGGGTGGTGGCGCGGGCCAGGTCAGCTCGCCGTCTTTGACGACGGTCAGGCCCCGGATGGCATCGTCTTCAAAGTTGACGTGGATGACACCGTCTTTGGTTTTGCACAGCTCTTCGGTCAGTCGCAGCAGGTTGGTGGCGTACAGGGTGGAGCTTTGTTTGGCCAAGCGGCTGGCCAGGTCGGTGTAGCCGACGATGGTCACCCCGTGGCGCACCACCGTTTCGCCGGGCACGGTGAGTTCGCAGTTGCCACCTTGTTCGGCGGCCATGTCCACAATCACACTGCCGGGCTTCATGCTTTGCACCATCTCGGCGGTGATCAGCTTGGGCGCGGGTTTGCCGGGGATCAGCGCGGTGGTGATGATGATGTCCACCTCTCGGGCCTGCTGCGCGTACATGGCGCGCTGGGCCGCTTGGAAACCTTCGCTCATAACCTTGGCATAACCGCCGCCGCCCGAGCCTTCTTCCTCGTAGTCCACCTTCACAAACTC
>JBEBBB010000241.1:0-6493 GCA_041158605.1 Pseudomonadota bacterium | reverse complement strand
CCGTGGTCGCTTGTACTGGCTCAAGGTGTGGGAAGTACCTGCGGGCTCACGCGGTTCACGCGGCCGTCCCATCGTCAACATGTTCCCGCTGCAAGAAGGCGAAAAGATCAACGTGGTCTTGCCGTTGACGGGTGAGATGCGCAAGTTCCCCAACGACCGCTACGTGTTCATGGCCACCTCCATGGGCACCGTCAAAAAGACCGCGTTGGACGAGTTCTCTAACCCCCGCAAGGCCGGCATCATCGCGGTCGACCTGGACGATGGCGACTTTTTGATCGGCGCGGCCTTGACCGATGGCCAGCACGACGTGATGCTGTTCTCGGACGGTGGCAAGGCCGTGCGTTTTGATGAAAACGACGTACGACACATGGGCCGCAACGCCCGCGGCGTGCGCGGCATGATGCTGGAAGAAGGCCAGGGCGTGATCGCCATGCTGGTGGCCGAAGACGAGACCCAAAGCGTGTTGACGGCCACCATCAACGGTTACGGCAAACGCACCAACATCACCGAGTACACCCGCCATGGCCGTGGCACCAAGGGCATGATCGCCATCCAGCAAAGCGAGCGCAATGGCAAGGTCGTGGCGGCCACGCTGGTGCACGCCGACGACGAGATCATGCTGATCACCGACAAAGGTGTGCTGGTGCGGACCCGGGTCAGCGAGATCCGCGAGTTGGGCCGCGCCACCCAAGGCGTCACGCTGATCGCACTGGACGAAGGGTCACAACTCAGCGGCCTGCAGCGCATCGTGGAAAACGACGCCAACGATGCTACCAGTGCAGCCGAGGGCGAAGCCGACGACAACAGCGACACCGGAGCTACCGAGGCATGACCCGCCCTTACAACTTTTCAGCCGGCCCCGCCGCCATGCCCGAGGCGGTGCTGCAAACCGCAGCCGCCGAGATGCTGAACTGGCACGGCAGTGGCATGGGCGTGATGGAAATGAGCCACCGGGGCAAAGAGTTCATCAGCATTTGCGAACAAGCCGAAGCCGACCTGCGCGACCTGCTGGCCATACCCGGCCACTACAAGGTGCTGTTCATGCAGGGTGGCGGTTTGGCCGAGAACGCCATCGTGCCCTTGAACCTGGTGGGCCGCCGCCCGGGCGCTGTGATGGACTTTGTGGTCACCGGCAGCTGGAGCCACAAATCGGCCAAGGAAGCCGCGCGCTACGGCACGGCGCACGTGGCCGCCAGCGGCCAAGACAGCGGGTTCACCACCCTGCCCGACCCCGCGAGCTGGCAATTGAGCAGCGGCGCCAGCTACGTGCACCTGTGCAGCAACGAGACCATCCACGGCGTTGAAGCCCACACCCTGCCCGACCTGGCCGCACTGGGCAGCGACGCCCCGCTGGTGATCGATTTTTCTTCCCACGTCTTGTCGCGCCCCATCGATTGGTCGCGGGTGGGTTTGGCCTTTGGTGGCGCCCAGAAAAACATAGGGCCGGCCGGGGTCACGCTGGTGGTGGTCCGAGAGGACCTGCTGGGCCACGCCCTGCCGGTCTGCCCCAGCGCTTTCGATTACAAACAGGTGGCCGACAACGGCTCCATGTACAACACCCCCCCCACCTACAGCATTTACATGGCCGGGCTGACCTTCCAATGGCTGAAGGCCCAGCGCGAGGGCAGCTTGCAAGGGGTGGCCGCCATGGAGGCGCGCAACCTGGCCAAGGCCGAGTTGCTCTACCGTTACATCGATGGGTCACAGCTGTACGTCAACCGGGTCGACCCGGCTTGCCGCTCGCGCATGAACATCCCCTTCTTTTTGCGCGACGAATCCCGCAACGACGCCTTCCTGACCGGCGCCAAGGCCGCAGGGCTGCTGCAACTCAAAGGCCACAAATCGGTGGGTGGCATGCGGGCCAGCATCTACAACGCCATGCCCTTGGAAGGTGTGCAGGCCCTGGTGGCCTACATGCAAGCGTTTGAACAACACCAGGCCTGAGGGGCCCCATGAGCACCCAACCCGTACAGTCCAACGCCCTGGCCGCCTTGCGCGTGCAAATCGACTCCTTGGACCAGCAACTGCTGTCGCTGCTCAACCAGCGCGCCCGCGTGGCCGAAGAGGTGGGCGTGATCAAACGCGCCGAGGGGTCACCGTTTTTCCGGCCCGACCGTGTCGCGCAGGTCATCGACAAGATCCAGAACGCCAACCAAGGGCCGCTGCTCAACCCGCACGTGGCTTCGATCTGGCGCGAGATCATGTCCGCCTGCCTGGCCCTGGAAGCCCCCCAACGGGTGGCCGTTTTGGGCCCAGAGGGCACCTTCACGGAACAGGCTGCAGTGGAGTTTTTTGGCGGTGCGGCCAACCTGATCTACTGCGCCAGTTTTGACGAGGTGTTCCACGCCACCGCCGCCGGCACCGCCCAGTACGGTGTGGTGGGCATGGAGAACTCCACCGAAGGGGTGGTGGCCCGTTCGCTCGACCTGTTTTTGCGCTCGCCCGTGCACGTGGTGGGTGAGGTCAGCCTGCTGATCCGCCACAACCTGTTGCGCCAGCTCAACCACCTGGAAGGTGTTGAGGTGGTACTGGCCCACCCCCAGGCCCTGGCGCAATGCCAAGGCTGGCTGTCACAGCACCTGCCCAACGCCGAGCGCCGGGCCGTCTCCAGCAACGCCGAAGGCGCCCGCTTGGCGGCCTCCAACCCCGCTTGGGCCGCCCTGGCCAGCGAGCGCGCGGCCGGGCAGTTTGCCTTGCACATCGTGGCCCACGCGATCCAGGACGAGGCCTACAACCGCACCCGGTTTGCCGTCATCTGCTTGCCACAAACGCTGGCCATGCCACCCGCCTCTGGGAAAGATTGCACCAGCCTGGTGGTGTCGGTGCCCAACCGCCCCGGCGCCGTGCACGACCTGTTGGTGCCCCTGAAAAACAACGGCGTGTCCATGACCCGCTTCGAGTCGCGGCCCGCCAAATCAGGCCAGTGGGAGTACTACTTCTACATCGATATCGCAGGCCACCCTTCCCAACCCAATGTGGCCGCTGCCTTGCAAGAGCTGCAAGGCTTGTGCGCCTTCTACAAGGTGTTGGGCGCCTACCCTGTCACCGACTGACCCGACGGGCCCGCACGCATGTTTGAACAACTGGGCTTGATCGGCTGCGGCTTGATGGGGGGGTCGTTTGCCCTGGCCCTCAAAAAAGCCGGTTTGGTGCAACAGGTGGTGGGCTACAGCAAATCCCCCACCACCACCGAACGGGCGCGGCAACTGGGGGTGATCGATGTGGAGGCCCCCTCCGCTTTGCTGGCGGTGTCCGGCGCCGACATCGTGCTGCTGGCGGTGCCCGTGGCCGCCACCGAAGACACCTTCAAGTCCATCCGCCACTTGCTAGGCCCCAACACCTTGGTGATGGACGTGGGGTCCACCAAAAGCGACGTGGTGGCCGCCGCGCGCACCGCCCTCAAAGACCACCTGGCGGGTTTTGTGCCCGCCCACCCCATCGCGGGCAAAGAGTCTGCGGGGGTGGAACACGCCGACGCCGGGCTCTACCAGGGCCGCCAGGTCATCTTGACCCCCCTGGCCGAAACGGACACGGCACAGGTGAACCGCGCCACAGCCGTGTGGCAGGCGTTGGGGGCGCAGGTGCTCCAGATGGACCCTGCCACACACGACGCGGCCTTTGCTGCCGTGAGCCACTTTCCCCACCTGCTGGCCTTTGCAGCGGTCAACGCCCTGACCGGGCAACCCCAGGGCGACCACTACCTCTCTTTGGCCGGCCCGGGTTTCCGGGATTTTTCCCGCATCGCAGCCAGCGACCCCAACATGTGGCGCGACATCCTGCTGGCCAACCGCGACGAGCTTCAAACCCAAATTCACCACTTCCAGGGCGCCCTCGCCGCTTTGGAAGCGGCCATACAAACCGGCGATGGTCTGGCCCTGCGTGAGCTGATCCAACGCGCCAGCGACACCCGCAGCGGTTGGCAGATGGGGCGTTTGGGGCAAAGCGCCAGCAGCAACCCCACCGCCGCCCCCACGCCCTAACCCGCCATGTACAACACCCCTTTCCTGGACCTGCCCGCGCTGCAAACCGCAGGCGGCACCGTCACCCTGCCGGGCTCCAAAAGCATCTCGAACCGCGTCTTGCTCCTCGCGGCCTTGTGTGAGGGCGAAACCACCGTCCACGACCTGCTGGACTCTGACGACACCCGTGTGATGCTGGACGCTCTGCGCACCCTGGGTTGTGGGGTGGAGCCCAATGGCCCACAGTCGGTGCGTGTGCGTGGGCTGGGAGGCCAGTTGCAGGTGCAACAGGCCGACCTGTTTTTGGGCAATGCCGGCACCGCCATGCGGCCGTTGACCGCCGCCTTGGCCTTGCTGGCCAGCCAACAAGGGGGGTGTTTTGAGGTTCGCGGCATCCCGCGCATGCACGAAAGGCCCATTGGTGACCTGGTCGACGCTCTGCAACAACTGGGCTGCCCCATCACCCCCTTGGGACAACCGGGTTACCCACCCCTGCGACTGGGCAACGGCCACACCACTCCTCTCAAACTCGACGCCCCGATCCGGGTACGGGGCGATGTGTCCAGCCAGTTCCTGACAGCGCTGCTGTTGGCCCTGCCACTGGTCGCCACCCAAAACGTGGTGATCGATGTGATCGGCGAACTGATTTCCAAACCGTACATCGAGATCACCTTGCGCCTGCTCGACACCTTTGGGGTGGCCGTGCAACGCGATGGGTGGTCGCGGTTCACCATACCCGCAGGCAGCCACTACCGCTCACCAGGCAGCATCCACGTGGAGGGTGACGCCTCATCGGCCAGCTACTTTGTGGCCTTGGGCGCCATCGCCCCACCCACCCCTGGCACCGATGGCGTCACCATTCAAGGCGTGGGCCTGGCGTCCATCCAAGGGGACATCCGTTTTGTGGAGGCGGCACAGGCCATGGGTGCGCAGGTCGAAGGTGGCCCCAACCACCTGGTGGTTCGCCGGGGGGCTTGGCCCCTCCAAGCCATCGACCTGGATTGCAACCACATCCCCGATGCGGCCATGACCCTGGCGGTGATGGCCTTGTACGCCGACGGCACCACCACATTGCGCAACATCGCCAGCTGGCGGGTCAAGGAAACCGACCGCATCGCCGCCATGGCCTGCGAGTTGCGCAAGCTGGGCGCCACCGTTGATGAAGGCCAGGACTTCATCCGCATCACGCCACCGGCCACCGTGTCCCACTGGCAGGCCGCCGCCGTACACACTTACGACGACCACCGGGTGGCCATGTGTTTTTCGCTGGCAGCGTTCAACCCCGCCAGCTTGCCGGTGCGCATTCTCGACCCCCGGTGTGTGGGCAAAACATTCCCGGACTACTTCGAAACCCTTTTTGAGGTGGTCGACACCCCTGCTGCGGCCATTCCGGTGTTGTGCGTGGACGGGCCCACCGCATCGGGCAAGGGCACCTTGGCCGAACAACTGGCCGAGCGGCTGGGTTACCACTGCCTGGACTCGGGGGCGCTGTACCGGCTGGTGGGCCTGGCCGCCGATCGCCAAGGCTGGGACACCCGCTCCGAGGCCCTCCAGCAACCCGGTGTGGCACAGCGCTTGGGCGAACTCGCCCGTACCCTGCCGGTGGCGTTCAAAGGCGGTCGGGTGTGGCTGGACGGCCACGACGTGACCGACGATTTGCGCACCGAGGCAGCAGGCATGGCGGCCTCCCGGGTGTCGGCCGTGCCCGAGGTGCGGGCCGGTTTGCTGGACCTGCAACACGGGTTCCGGCGGCTGCCGGGCCTGGTGGCCGATGGGCGCGACATGGGCACCGTGATCTTCCCCGACGCCCCCTTGAAGGTCTACCTCACGGCCAGTGCCGAGCAGCGGGCCGACAGGCGCTATAAGCAATTGATTTCCAAAGGAATACCTGCTACACTCGACAGCCTTTTGTCCGATTTGAAGGCGCGCGACCTGCGGGACACCCAGCGGGAACACGCCCCCCTCAAACCGGCCCAAGACGCCCTGAACCTCGACAACTCCAACCTCGGCATCGAAGACTCGGTCCAGCAGGTGTTGTTGTGGTGGCAAGGCAAACGCCCTTTTAACGGGGCGTGAAACCAAACGCCCTCTCACCAGGGCGTGAAACGCCCCCGCAAGGGGGCACTTGTGGCCCCGATGGCCCCGCCGAACATCCCCGTTCGCAGGCCTGAAGGTTCTCAAACCAACCCGTACCGCCTCCAGGTGGTGCGATCAACTCACCGCCGGGCCGTTCCCTCTGAACACACGGTTCGCCCGGTTTAGGAAATTGCATGTCTGAATCTTTTGCCGCCCTGTTTGAAGAATCGCTGCAACGCGCCGAAATGCGCGCTGGCGAGGTCATCACCGCCGAAGTCGTCCGCATCGAACACAACCATGTGGTCGTGAACGCCGGCCTGAAGTCCGAAGCCTATGTGCCCATCGAGGAATTCCGCAACGACCAGGGCGAGATCGAGGTCGAAGTCGGTGACTTCGTCTCCGTCGCCATCGACGCGATCGAGAACGGCTACGGCGACACCATCCTGTCGCGCGACAAG
>JBEBBB010000240.1:0-5005 GCA_041158605.1 Pseudomonadota bacterium | reverse complement strand
CGGGTGGTTTCCGACAGGTTGTCGTCGTCCATGGTGAACGGGGGGGTGACGGAGGGGTTAAGCACCGTCAGCTCGTGGCACAGCACCTCGATCTTGCCGCTTTTGAGGTTGTCGTTGGTGGTGCCGTCGGGGCGCGCGCGCACCAAACCCTTGACCTGCACACAAAACTCGTTGCGCACGTCTTCGGCGGTTTCGAACATCTCAGGGCGGTCGGGGTCGCACACCACCTGCACATAGCCTTCGCGGTCGCGCAGGTCCACAAAAATCACGCCACCGTGGTCGCGGCGGCGGTTGACCCAGCCACACAGGGTCACGGTTTGGCCCAGCAGGGCCTCGGTCACCAGACCGCAATAGTGGGAGCGCATAGCCATGTTGTTGTCTTTCAAAGCAAGGGAAAGCAGCCCGCAATGGGCTGCTGGTCAAACAGAAGGGGTAGGCTTGGCACCGCCGGGCACGATCACGCCCATCGACACCACGTAAGTCAGCGCCTCGTCCACACTCATGGACAGTTCAACGCAGTCGGACTTTTTCACCATCACGAAATACCCCCCTGTGGGGTTGGGTGTGGTGGGCACAAACACGCTGACGCAGTCGTCCGGCAGTTTGGTCGCCACGTCGCCACTGGGCGTGCCGGTGAGGAAGGCAATGGTCCACATGCCGGGGTGGGGCCATTGCACCAACAACGCCTGGCGAAACGCATTGCCTTTTTCGGAAAACAAGGTGTCAGACACCTGCTTCACACCCGAGTAAATGGACCGCACCACGGGAATGCGGTGCAACAACGCGTGCCACCAGCTCACCAGCCGGTTGCCCACTATGTTGGAAGCCATGGCCCCAATACTGAGCACCACCACCAGCGCAAACAGCACACCCAGGCCGGGAATGTGCCAGCCCAACCATTGGTCAGGCTGCCAACTGACGGGCAATATGTGCAGGGTTTTGTCCAGCGTGGACACCACCCAATCGATCACCCAGAGGGTGATGATCAGCGGCACCAGCACCAACAGGCCCGAAAACAACCATTTGCGCAAAGCGGCCATCAACGGCACCTCAGTGGCAGGCACAAGAGCCGCCACAAGGTGTGGCAGCCGGCGCAGACGCACTGGTGTCGGGGGACGAAGCACCTGGTGTGGCGGACTCTGTGGTGGACGCGGAGGCCGTGGCGCCAGTGGCGGCCGCGGCGGTGCCACCCGATCCCCCACGGAAATCGGTGGCATACCAGCCAGAGCCTTTCAGCTGAAAGCCCGCAGCGGTGAGTTGTTTGGAGAACGCTTCAGCACCACAGTGGGGGCAGGTGGTCAGCGGCGCATCTGACATCTTCTGCAAAACGTCTTTGGCATGTCCACAAGACCCGCATTTGTACGCATAGATAGGCATAAAGCTTGAACCCGGTGGGAAGTCAACAAAACCGGAAATTATAGGTGGCCGCCCTGTTTTCAAGCCCAGCCACCCGGGCGCTCACGCCCAGCGCAGGTGCAAATACAGCTGCATGGCCAGCAAACCCGCAGCAAAGCCCAGCCCGGCGTACACCACCCCTTGCAACAAACGGTTGGTGCGCCGTTGCTCTGCCAACAGCGCCAACAACTCTGGAGAAGGAGCAGGGTGAGCCTGGCGTTGCAACGCGTCGTGCAACAGCCGTGGCAACGCTGGCAACAATTTGGCGTAGTGCGGGGCCTCAGCCTTCAACTGCTGCCACAGCTTGGCGGGACCCACCTGCTCCAACATCCATTTTTCCAAGAACGGCTTGGCGGTGCTCCAAAGGTCCAGTTCTGGATCGAGTTGCCGCCCCAACCCTTCGATATTGAGCAGGGTTTTTTGCAACAGCACCAATTGGGGCTGAATTTCCACGTGGAAACGGCGCGACGTCTGGAACAGGCGCATCAACACCATGCCCAGCGAGATTTCTTTCAGCGGGCGGTCAAAGTACGGTTCGCAGACCGCCCGAATGGCCGCTTCCAACTCGTCCACCCGTGTGTCGGCGGGCACCCAGCCCGACTCGATGTGCAACTCGGCCACGCGCTTGTAGTCGCGTTGAAAAAACGCCGTGAAGTTTTGCGCCAGGTACTCTTTGTCGAACTCGGTGAGCGTGCCCACGATGCCAAAGTCCAACGAGATGTAGCGCCCGAATGTCTCAGGCGCCAGGCTGACCTGTATGTTGCCTGGGTGCATGTCGGCATGAAAAAAGCCGTCTCGAAACACCTGGGTGAAAAACAGCGTCACGCCGTCACGTGCCAGCTTTTTGATGTCCACACCGGCGGCACGCAAGCGGTCAATCTGGCTGATGGGCACCCCCGTCATGCGTTGCATCACCATCACATCGGCGTGGCAGTAGTCCCACACCATTTCCGGGATGAGCACCAGGTTAAGGTCTTGCATGTTCCGGCGCAGCTGGGCGGCGCTGGAGGCTTCGCGCAACAGGTCCAGTTCATCGTGCAGGTACTTGTCGAACTCGGCCACGACTTCGCGGGGCTTCAACCGGCGGCCATCGGCCGACAAACGCTCCACCCAGGTGGCCATGGTGCGCATCAGCCCCAGGTCTTTTTCAATGACCGGCAGCATGTTGGGCCGCAACACCTTCACGGCCACTTGGCGGCCATCGGACAACACCGCAAAGTGCACCTGCGCTATCGACGCGCTGGCCACTGGCGTGCGGTCAAATTGGGCGAACACTTGGTCCACAGGGCGGCCAAACGCACGTTCGATGGTGGCCACCGCCACCGCGCTGGGGAACGGCGGCACGCGGTCTTGCAAGTGGGCCAATTCGTCCGCAATGTCGGGGGGCAGCAAATCCCGGCGTGTGGACAACACCTGGCCAAACTTGACAAAGATGGGCCCCAGCGATTCCAGCGCCAGCCTCAGGCGCTCTCCTCGGGGTTGTTCCAGTTTTCGCCCCAACCGGGTGAGACGGGCCAGGCGCTGCAGCCAGGGGTTGGAAAAGCTGGACAACACCAGCTCGTCCAGCCCGTGGCGCAACACCACCCACAGGATGAAAACGCCGCGCAACATCCGCGTCATGGGGCCGATGCGTGGGCTGCCGCAGCACCCGGCCGCCACCGACCCGCAAACGCCTTGACCGCATCGGCCGCCAGCGCGACCGAGCGCACCAAGGTGGCGGCGGGCACATCGCCCACCGCACGGGCCAGGTCTTCTTCCACGTCCCAGCGCAGGTTGTCCACCAACCACGCCACCTCGGCGGCCAGCTGCACATCGCCTTCGATGTTGACCGCGGGCTTTTGGCCTTTCAACACGGTTTGCACCAAGTCGGGCAATGCGGTTTGGGTGAGCGTGACAGTGAGGTCAGAGGCGACGGCTGCCGTGGGCCGCTCCAGCAATCCGGCCGGTGTGGCCTGCAAGGCCAAGTCAAAACGCCCCCACACCAAACGCGCTGTTTTGCCCTGCTGGCGGCGCACGCGCTCAACCGCTTGGGGCTCTTGGTACAGCACGTGGTTGATCAACAAGACCACGCGGTTTTGAAGTTCGTCCACCACCCACGCAGGGGGTTGAATGGCATCCACCAGGTTTTGAAGCATGAAAAGCCCAGGCAAAGGCAACAAAGAAAAAGGGGGCCGTGATGTGCAAACGGCCCCGACATTGGCTGACAGCGACAGCAAACGCAGCCTCACTGCAAGGCTTGTACCCCGGCCACCAACCACCCGCCCGCGCCCGCCTTGGGCCGGGTGATGTTCCACACCTCACGGAACGGGTTGGGGCCGGCCGACACCTCTTCACGGATCATGCCGGAGAACTCGACACTGGCCATGTGGGCGTGCTCCAGCTCTTCAATGCCTAGCAACCGGGCCTCCAGCATCACCACCTCGGTCACGTTGTGGACGCTGCCAGAGTGTTGCTCGCGGTCGGCGAGTTGCGCTTTGATTTGGGCCAGCATGTCGTCGGTCATCATGGCGCGCAAGCTGGGGATGTCTGAGCGGTCCCACGCCGCTTGCAAGCCGATGAAATTGGTTTTGGAGGCTTGCAAGAAAGCGTCCACATCAAACCCCTGTGGGATGCCCCAGGCGGGTGCATTGACCAGGCCAGAACCTGTCAAGCCCCCCGCCGCAGTGACATCACCAAAGCGGCTGGTTTCGAAACCCGTGGTGCTGCGCTCCCATGGCCGGGCGGAGGCGTCATTGCCCACGTTTTGCGGGCTGTAGTTGCGGGGAGAGCCCCCACGACCCGCCGCGCCTTGGTAAACCAGCCCACCCAGGCCATTGGGCGCATCGGCCGCGCGCGCCACCCGCTTGCGCAAGGCCCAACCCAGCACCGCCATGACCGACACCGCCAGCAAGCCAAACAACAGCAGCTGGCCAAAAACATCGCCCAAGCCCAACGACGACGCCAACCAAGCCAGCCCCAGGCCGGCGGCCAATCCGCCGAGCATTCCCATCCAGGGCTTTGCGGGTGCAGGCGCGGCCGCAGCAGCGGGGGCCTTGGCGGTCTGTGCAGCGGGCGCCGCCGCAGGGGATGCAGAGGGCGCGGCTTGCGGCTGTGTCACGTTGCCGGACTGCTTGCCCACCGAGGCGCCACCCCCCAAACGTTTGGCGGATGCCATGTCTGCGCCCAAAGCCAGAAACACCACCAACACGACAGAAAGCAACTTCATGACAGTCTCCCGAAAATCACACTGACACACCCAGGGCAATTGACCCCATTGGCCGCGTCAACACTTGGTGCCCACGTGCAAGGCCACCACACCACCGGTGAGGTTGTGAATGTCCACATGGCCAAAACCGGCGGTTTTCATCAATGCCTTCAGCGCTTCTTGCGGCGGGTGCATGCGGATGGACTCGGCCAAGTAACGGTAGCTGGCCTCGTCGTTGGCAATCAAACCACCCAGTTTCGGCAAGAGGTTGAACGAGTACCAGTCGTACGCCTTTTCCAGAGGCTTGGCCACGCGGGAAAACTCCAGCACGAACAACCGGCCACTGGGCTTGAGCACCCGGCACACCTCGGCCAATGCGGCGTCTTTGCGCGTCATGTTGCGCAACCCAAATGCCACGGACACCAC
>JBEBBB010000239.1:0-10378 GCA_041158605.1 Pseudomonadota bacterium | reverse complement strand
GGGCATCGCTTAAGATCGCTCCGCCCGTCGCCACCCCGGCGTGGGCAACCTGCCTTCGGGGCATTGTGGGCCTGGCCCACTCGCATGTGCCGACAGGTTTTTCGCCACACACCGGAGTCTTTTGATGACCACCGCACGCCGCACCTTGCTACAGGGCGCGGCGGCTTGGGGCGCGCTGTCTGTCGCGTCCCCTGCCGCCTTGGCCCAGCCCTTTTTGACATCCCCCGGCACACCCCTGTTGCCCCCCACCCGAAAACGCCGGGTGGTGGTGCTGGGTGGCGGCTGGGGTGGTTTGAGCACCGCCCGGCACCTGCGCGACTCAGCGCCCGATCTGGAGGTGGTGCTGCTGGAAAAAAACCCCTTGTTCTGGTCGTGCCCGCTGAGCAACAAATGGCTGGTGGGGGTGGTGGACACCGCCTTCTTGGTGCACTCTTACACGGCGGCGGCGCGGCGTTGGGGCTACACCTACGTCCAGACCGAGGTCACCGACATCGATCGGGCGCAAAAACGGGTGCACACCGCCCAGGGTCACCTGGACTACGACTGGCTGGTGGTGTCGGCCGGCATACGGGTGAGCTATGAACCCTGGTTTGGCAACGACCGCACGGCCATCGGCCACACACAAACGCACTACGCCAGCGCCTATGTACCCAGCGCGGAGCACCTGGCATTGAAACAAAAGGTGCAGGGCTTCAAAGGCGGCACGTTTGTGATGACGCTGCCACCGCCCCCCCACCGCTGCCCGCCGTCGCCCTACGAGCGGGCCTGCATGATCGCCGCGCACTTCCAGGCCAACAAGGTGCCTGCCAAGATCGTGATCCTCGACCCCAAACCCCGCATCGCCCCCATCGGCGCTGGGTACAAATTGGCGTTCGAGGACCTGTACAGCGACACCATCACCCACGTCCCCAACGCCACCGTTACGTCCGTGGACCCGTTCAACAAGGTGGTGAAAACCGCCGCGGGCGAGTTCAAGTTTGACGACGCCATCTTGATGGGCCACCACCAGGCCGCCGATTTGGTCTGGAAGATGGGTGCCATCGGCCAAACAACCGACGGCAAACCCACCAACTGGGCGGCCGTCCACCCCCAGTTCTACAACCTCAAAGACGACCCCCATGTTTTTGTGATCGGGGACAGCGTGGGTGCGGTGTCACCCCAGTTTGGGCACTACCCCAAAAGCGGCCACGTGGCCCACCGCATGGGGCGCAGCGTGGCGCGATACATCGGGCAGCAGGCGCGCAACCGGGCCATGGAGCCGGTGTTGATCGATAACCTGTGTTACATGCTGGTGAACACAGAACCGCTTGAGGCCATCAGCGTTCAATTCGATTACCACATGGGCCCAGAAGGCCATTTGGTGCAGACCCAAACCGACGACCACAACCGGCGCAAGGAGCTCTGGTCAGAAGACCTGCGCTGGTATGGGCTGATGGTGAAGGATTTGATCGGCGGGTGAGCGCCGCGGGCGTGTCACTCGGCCACGATGTTGGCGGTCTGCACGATGCGTTCAAACTGCACCGACTCGGCTTTGATGAAATCGCGGAACTGTTGTGGGGTCATGGGCGATGGCTCGCCGCCCTGATCGCGCAAGCGTTTGGCCAAGTCGGGGTCTTTTAAAGCGGTGGTTACCGCCACATTGAGCTTCTGCAGCACCGCGTCGGGTGTGCCGGCTGGGGCGAACAACCCAAACCAGTTTTCCAACTGGTACTTGGCCAAAGCTTTGGTTTCGGCCAAGGCAGGCAGCTCCGGTGCAAAGCTGGCCCGTTTGGCTGCGGTGATGGCAATGGGCTTGACCTTGCCCGCTTGGATGAAGGACTTGGCAGCGGTGTAGCTCACAAAAGTCATGTCCACCGTGCCAGATGTCACGTCGACCAATTGGCCTGCGGCACCCCGGTAGGGGATGTGGACCATGTGCACCCCGGCCAACTCCTCCAACAACTCGCCGTTCAGGTGCTGTGGGTTGCCCACCCCGCTGGTGGAATAGGACAAACGCCCTGGGTTTTTCTTGGCATGAGCGATCAACTCCTCGGTGTTTTTGACGGGCAAGTTAGGCGCCACCACCAACACGTTGGGAATGCGGGTGACCAGGGTGATGGGGGCCAAGTCTTTGGCCGGGTTGTACGCCATTTTGTTTTTGTAAACAAAGGCGTTGATGGCGGTTTCACCAGCCGACCCGAGCAGCAGGGTGTGGCCATCGGGCACGGCCTTGACCACCGCTTGTGCCCCGATCATGCCGCTGCCCCCTGCTTTGTTGTCGACCACCACGGTGGCGTTCAAACCGGTGCGCAGTTTCTCGGCCAGCAAACGGGCCACGGTGTCCACCCCACCACCAGGTGAAAACGGCACCACGATGGTGATGGGTTTGGTGGGGAAATCGGTGTTTTGTGCTTGGGCGACACCCGCCAACGCAGACACCGCAACAAGGGCGGTGCTGGACAACAAAAAACGGCGTGTAGGGTTCATCAATAGCTCCGTAGAAGGCTGCAAGGCCGGGTTAGGGTAAACGCTTGATTGCATTTTATGTTTGAAAAATGCAAAATAACCATCATGGAAAACACCTACAAACCAGCCACCGGGCAGATCCAGGTGGGCGCAGAAAAACTGTATTTCGCCAACCATGCCCTGGCTTTTGGTGCCGATTGGTACCGGCTGCCCGTGGTGCTGCGGCTGCTGCTAGACAACGTGGTGCGGCACACCCAAGGGGCGGAACAAACCGCGGCCGTGGCGGCCATCTTGGGCTGGCTGGACCGGGGCACCAGCGAGGCCGAGATCCCGTTCCAGCCTGGCCGGGTGCTCATGCACGACACCACCAGCACCCCGGCCTTGGTTGACATCGCCGCGATGCGCGACACCCTGGCTGAGGCCGGTGTGGACCCGGAGGTGCTCAACCCAGTGCTGCAAGTGGATGTGTCGGTCGACCACTCCCTGGCGGTGGAGGTCTACGGCCGGGGTGACGCGGCAGAGGTCAACATGAAGCACGAGATACGGCGCAACGGCGAGCGTTACCGTTTTCTGCGGTGGGCTGCGAGCGCCCTCAAGGGGGTGCGCATCCACCCCCCGGGCACGGGCATCATGCACACCATCAACCTGGAGCAGCTGGCCACGGTGGTGACCACCGAGGTCCGGGATGGCGATACCTGGGCCGTGCCCGACACCATGCTGGGCACCGACAGCCACACCCCCATGGTCAACGGCATCGGGGTGCTGGGCTGGGGGGTGGGCGGGCTGGAGGCCCAAACGGTGATGTTTGGCATGCCCACCATGCTCCGGGTGCCCGATGTGATCGGGGTTCGGCTGGAGGGGGCTTTGCAAGGCGGCGCCCAGGCCACAGACCTCGCCCTGGTGGTCACCCAGCGGCTGCGCGCCCTAGACGTGACCGGCGAATTTGTGGAATTTTACGGTCCGGGTGTGGCCACGCTGACCGCAGGCGACCGGGGCGTAGTGGCCAACATGGCCCCCGAGTACGGGGCCACCACGGGCTTTTTCCCGGTGGACGGCCACACCCTGGCCTACCTGCGGCAAACCGGCCGCAGCGCCCCACATGTCGAACGGGTGCAGGCCTACACACAGGCCAATGGGCTGTGGTTCGACCCCGCCGCCGAACCGCGCTACACCCAGACGCTGACCATCGACCTCTCGACCATCGGCATCCACGTGGCCGGCCCACGCCGCCCCCAGGACCTATTGGACCACGGCGACACCGGCTCGGCACTGTCGGCCACCGGTTTTGTACCCCGGGTGGGTGGAGCACTGCCCGCGTTCCCGGTGGGGGTGGCCGCCATCACCAGCTGCACCAACACCTCCGACCCCGCCCTGTTGGTCGCAGCCGGTCTGTTGGCGCAAAAGGCCCACGCCTTGGGCCTGACCGTGCCCCACTGGGTCAAAACCTCCTTGGCCCCCGGGTCGCCCGCGGCCGCGCGCTACCTGCGGCGTTGTGGCCTGGACCAAGCGCTCGCGGCCTTGGGTTTTGACATCGTGGGCTACGGCTGCACCACCTGCATAGGCAACCCTGGACCCCTGACAACGCCCATCGTAGACGCCCAGGCGGCTGGCCGCAGCAAAGCCGTCGCCATCTTGTCGGGCAACCGCAACTTCCCTGGCCGAGTCCACCCTGACCTGGAGCTGGCCTTCATCATGTCGCCCATGCTGGTGGTGGCGTTTGCCCTGGCCGGTGACGCCAGCCGGAACCTGCGGACCGAGCCGGTCGGCCACAGCCCCAGTGGGGCGGCGGTGTGGTTGAGCGACCTGGTGCCGAGCCGGGCGGCCATCGAAGCCGCACTGGCCCAGGCCCTGGACCACAGCGACTTCGCACTGGCATTCACCCAAGCCAGCCAGAACCCGCTGTGGCACGGTCTGCTAGCCCCCCAAACCCCGCTGTTCCCTTGGGCCCCGGGTTCCAACGCCCTGCGCCGCCCACCGTTCGCCTCGCTGTCGGCCGGCAGCCAATTGGGCAGCTACACCGCCCACCCATTGCTGGTGGTAGGTGATGATGTGACCACCGACCACATCTCTCCCGCCAGCGCCATCCCGCCCCAGAGCTTGGTGGCGGACTACCTGGTGGCACGGGGCGACGACCGCAACGACCTCAACGTTTTTGCGTCGCGTCGCGGCAACTGGGAGGTCATGATGCGGGCCGCCTTCCACCACAAGACCCTGGTGAACCTGCTGCACCCGGACATGCCAGTGGCCCACACCCTGCACGTTCCCAGTGGCGAGGTGCAGCCCATTTGGGACGTGGCCCAACGCTACCGCGACGCGGGGCAATCGGTGGTTGTGGTGGCAGGCGAGCGGTATGGCATGGGTTCGTCTCGGGACTGGGCGGCCAAGGGCCAGCGTTTGCTGGGCATCCGCGCGGTGTTGGCCCAAGGGTTCGAGCGCATCCACCGCTCCAACCTGATCGGGATGGGTATCTTGCCTCTGCGCACCCTGGACGGTGGACACCCCCAGGACCTGCGGCTGCAAGCCGGCGACACCCTGGTGGTGCAGGCCGACCCGGACCAACTGGCCCCGCGTGTGCCGCTGGCGGTCGAGGTGCACCGGGCGGATGGGCGGCGCGAGACCTTGCCGGTGGTGGCCGCGGTGGAAACGCAGCTGGAGGTGTCCCTGCTGCGGCAGGGGGGTGTGATACCGGCCATCTTGCGCCAAAAACTCGCCGATCACACCTGCGCCGCGTGAACACAGACCCGCACACCGGGCACAATGCCGGCACCATGAGTGCCGATACCGCCGCCCGCATCCTGGCTTGGATACAACAGCACAACCTGACCGTGGGGGCGCACCTGCCCGCCCAGGGCCTGGCCGACGGCCTGCGGGTGTCCCGCTCCCCGGTCAACGAGGCCCTGGACCTGCTGCACCAAAAAGGCGTGCTCACCCGCGAGCGCAACCGCGGTTATTTCCTGGCGCGCCCTGTGCAGCAGCCCCTGACCGAGTTGACGCATACCCTGGGCCTGGGCGTGGACGACACGGTCCAGAGCACCTATTTCCAGATCGCCGACGACCGGCTGAAAGGGGTGCTGCCCGAAGAGGTGTCGGAAACCCAGCTCAAAGCCCGCTACGGCCTCAGCCCAGCCCAGTTGCAAGCGGTGTTGGGTCGCATCACCCAAGAGGGCTGGATCGAGAAAAAACCCGGCTACGGCTGGGCGTTCTCCACCATGCTGACCACCCCCGACAGCTTGTTGCAGTCCTACCGCCTACGGCTGGCCCTGGAACCGGCCGCCCTGCTGGAACCAGGCTACCGGTTGGACCCCGCGGTGCTGCAGCGCTGCCGCGCGGCCGAGGTGCACCTGCTGGAAGGCGGCATCGAAACCGACACCGCCGACCAGATGCACTACCGGGGTGTCCTGTTCCACGAGTCCCTGGTCGAGGCCTCGGGCAACGCGTTTTTTATCGACACCATCCGGCGTGTCAACCGGGTGCGGCGCTTGTTGTCGTACCGTTCCATGCAAAACCGCCAACGCTACACCGCCCACTGCCAACAGCACCTGGAGCTGCTGGCCCTGTTGGAGCAAGGCCGGCACGAACAGGCCGCCAACGCCATGCGCAGCCACCTGCAAGCCACCCTGGCCAACTTGACCCAAATCAGCGACCTGCTGGGCCGCACCTGACACCGTTTCCCGCCAACACGCAGCAACCGCCTCCGCCACCATGACCACACCACACCCCCTGCTTCCCACCTTTGCTCCCACCGGCCGCCTGCGCGCGTCGATCAACTTGGGCAACCCCATCCTGGCCAACCGCCACCCCCAAACGGGTGAAGCCGGTGGTGTGTCCGTGGACCTGGCCCGCGAACTGGCCCGCCGCCTGGGTGCCGAGCTGGAGCTGGTGGTGTTTGACACCGCAGGCCAATCGGTCGACGCGGTCACCAACGAACAGGCGGACTTTGGCTTTTTTGCCATCGACCCTCTGCGCGGCCAAGGCATCCACTTCACCGCCCCCTATGTACTGATCGAAGGCAGTTACATGGTGCGCCTAGACTCGCCCCTGCAGGACAACAATGAAGTGGACCGGGCTGGCACCCGGGTGACCGTTGGCAAAGGGAGCGCCTACGATCTGTTTCTGACCCGGGAACTGAAACAGGCCGAGATCGTTCGTGCCCCCTCGTCGCCCACGGTGGTGGACGTGTTTGTGGCCGAGCAGCTGGACGTGGCCGCTGGTGTCAAACAACAACTCGAAGCCGACCAGCAGCGGTTCCCCGGTTTGCGCCTGCTTCCCGGGCGGTTCATGGTGATCCAACAGGCCATGGGACTGCCCAAAGGCCGGGGCCTTGAAGCGGCGGCTTTCTTGAAGACCTTTGTCGAAGAAATGAAAGCCTCGGGGTTTGTGGCACAGGCCCTGGCCCGGCACGGCATACAAGGGGCGTCCGTGGCCCCAGCCGAGGCTGCCTGACCATGTACGCCTACATCGGCTCGCGCACCACACGCGAACGCAATGCCCGGGGCGATGGCATCACGGTATGCCACTTCGACCCGCACACCGGCCAGTTGGCCCCGGTCCAGGTGGTTGGCGGTTTGGTCAACCCCTCTTTCCTGCAACCCAACCGCACCGGTGACCGTTTGTACACGGTGCACGGCGACCAGGAATGGGTGAGCGCCTTTGCGGTGGATCGCAACACCGGCCAGCTCACCCACCTGAACACCCAAAGCTGCCAAGGGCGCAACCCGGTGCACCTGGCACTGGACCCCACCGAGCGGCACCTGGTGGTGTCCAACCACGTGACCAGCGCCATGGCGGTGCTGGCCATCGAACCCGACGGGCGCTTGGGCGCCTTGACACAACTGCTGCCCCTGGACGCCCCACCGGGGCCCCACCGGGTGGAACAGCCATTTGCCAAACCCCACTTCAACCCCTTCGACCCCAGCGGCCGTTGGGTGCTGGTGCCCGATAAAGGCTGTGACCGGGTGTTTGTGTTCCGTTTCGACAACGGTCGCTTGGTGCCCGCGGACGTGCCCTGCGCGGTGACCCGCGAAGGGGCGGGCCCACGGCACCTGGCCTTTCACCCGCAACACCCCTGGGTGTACGTGCTCAACGAGCTGGACTCCACCGTCACCGCCTACCACTGGCGCAACGACACCGGCGCCCTGGAACCGTTTCAACTGCTGTCGGCCCTGGCCGACACCTACACCGGCAACAGCCGCGCCTCTGAAATCGAGGTGCACCCCAAAGGCCACACGCTGTACACGTCAAACCGGGGCGAGGACAGCATCGCGGTGTTTGCCATCGACGCCACCACCGGCCGCCTGCGGCTGCGGCAGACGCAACCCGCCGGCGGGCGCACCCCGCGCTTCTTCACCACCGACCCCAGCGGCCGCTGGTTGTTCGTGCTCAACGAAGACAGCGACACCATCACCACACACGCCATCGCGGCGGATGGCACGCTGCAGGCCACGGGGTCCCGTTTGGCTTGTGGCAGTCCGGTGTGTTTGGTGTTTGGGAAGGGCTAGATCAACCCCATGTAACTGCCACCGTCCAACTGCAGGTTTTGGCCGGTCATGAACCCCGCTTGGGCACTGCACAAAAACGCACACGCCTGACCGAACTCTTCTGGCCGACCAAACCGCTTCGCGGGCAAGGTGTTGGCTATGGCTTGGCGCGCCTCATCCCGCCCGATGCCTCTCTCGCGCATCATGCGCTGCGCCATGAACTCTTGGCGTGGGGTGTCGAAACGTTCGGGCAGCAGGTTGTTGAGTGTCACGTTGTCAGCGATCGCTTCATGCGACAAGGCTTTGGTCAGAGCGGTCAACGCAGCACGGGCCGCCGTCGACAACCCCATGGCCGCATGGGGTGTTTTGACCATCGCAGAGGTGATGTTGACAACCCGGCCAAACCGCCGCACCCGCATACCGGGTAACACCTCCCGCAACAGCAAAGCAGCGGCCAACAAATTGCTCTCCAAAGCGGACAGCCAGGCCACGTGGTCCCAATCGGCCAACTGGCCGGGTGGCGGGCCTGCATTGTTGTTGACCAGAATATCCGGTTCCGGACAGGCGCTCAGCAAGGCCGCGCGGCCAGCGTTGGTGTTGATATCGGCCTGTACGGCCGAGATGGTGGCACCGGTGGCCAGGCGCAAGGCCTCAGCGGCCCGCTGCAATTTGTCAGCGTCACGGCCGTTGATGAACACGCTGCACCCTTCCTGCGCCAGCGCCAGGGCACAGGCATAACCCAAACCCTGTGAAGACGCGCAGACGATGGCCTGACGCCCTTGAATGCCCAGGTCCATGTCAGCGCCCTTGTTGCAGGCTGGCGAAGGTTTTGCCCTCGCGCACCAGCTTTTGTAGCAATGGGGCCGGTTGCCACCAATAACCGTCCTGGGCGTGGAAGCGCTCGATATCGGCCAACACGCGGGGCAAGCCTATCCGGTCGGCCAGGAACATCGGGCCCCCATGGTGGGCGGGAAAACCGTAGCCGGTCAGGTAGGTGATGTCGATGTCGCTGGGCCGCAACGCAACACCTTGCTCCAGCAACTTGGCACCCTCATTGACCATGCCGTAGAGGCAGCGTTTGAGGATTTCGGTCTCGTCCATCGCCTGGCGCGTGATCCCCATGCGCGCAGACTCCTCCACAATGTAACGCTCCACCTCAGGGTCGCGGTGGGGGGTGCGGTCGCCTTTTTCGTAGCGGTACCAACCTTGACCCACCTTCTGGCCCAAGCGCCCCAGGTCACACAACTTGAGAATCAAATCGTTCCAGCGGCGGTCCGTGGGGCGCGTCGCCATTTGGGCTTTGCGGGTCTGGTAGCCCACGTCGTTGCCCGCCATGTCGTGCACGGCAAAGATGCCCATGGCGTAACCAAATTTTTTCAGAGCGGCATCCACTTCGTGTGGCAGCGCCCCATCCTCCACGGCGAAGTGGGCCTCACGGGTGTAGTTCCGGAACAGCGCGTTGCCGATGAAGCCGGGGTAAATGCGGGCCAAAACGGCGATCTTGCCCATGCGGCGGCCCAGGTCCATCAGGGTGGCCACCACGTCCGGAGCGGTTTTGGCGGCCCGCACCACCTCCAGCAGCTTCATCACGTGGGCGGGGCTGAAAAAATGGGCGCCCACCACGTCCTGGGGCCGCGACGTCACCGCCGCGATTTCGTCTACGTCCAGGCCGGAGGTGTTGGTGGCCAAAATGGCCCCAGGTTTGCACAGACTGTCCAGCTCACGAAAGATGGACTGTTTGAGTGCCATGTCCTCGAACACCGCCTCAATGACCATGTCCGCGGTGGACACGGCGGCCATTTGCACGGCACCCGTGATCAAAGACAAGCGCCGCTCCATGGCCTCGTGGCTGAGTTTGCCGCGTTGGACACTGGTGGCGTAGTTGTCTTGGACGCGTTTCAAACCCCGGTCCAGGCCTTCTTGGTTGGCGTCGATCAAGGTGACCGGGATACCCATGTTGGCCAGCGACATGGCAATACCGCCGCCCATGGTGCCCGCACCGATCACGGCCACCCGCGCAACGGCACGCAACGGTGTACCTTCGGGGATGTCGGGAATACGGGCGGCCAAAGATGCTGCCAACCGGGCGTGGGCCAATGCCTGCTCGCGTTCGGCATCGGTGAAGGTGAAAAAATCGACTGTGCTCATGGTGCCTACGCCGTATCAGGCTTGGTTGTCCTGGATTTTTTTGGCCTTGCCGTCTACGAACTCGCGCAGGCGTGCTTCGGCCTCTGGCGGGCGGGCCCTGGCCGAGTTCAATTGCTCCACAAACAGGCCGTCGTCGTGCGACATGTCGTGGATGCGGGGCAAGACGTTGATGATCATCCAGTTGGTCTCGACGCTGTTCTTGGCAATACGACCGGCAATGTCCCGGGCTTTAACCAATGCCTGACCCGCTTCGGCCCTGTAACGAATGATGTGCTCCCGCTCTGACTCCTCGGCGTTGAGCAAGCGGC
>JBEBBB010000238.1:0-5285 GCA_041158605.1 Pseudomonadota bacterium | reverse complement strand
CCGTACACCGAGGTGATGGTGACCGTCGTGATGCCTGTCTGTTCCAGCTTGCGCCGGATGTTTTTCACATGGCTGTCAATGGCCCGGTCGCTGACATCGCGCAGGTCGTCATGCAAATGATCCAGCAATTTGGCGCGGGGGAACACATGACCCGGGCGCGACAGCAACATGGCCAGCAAGCGGTATTCCACCGGCGTAAAGGGCAGTGTGGTGTGTTGCCATTCAATCTTGTGGTGTGCCGCATTCACCCACAGACCACGGTTCGACACACTGGCGGTCGGCTGTCCATGTGACCGTCGCAGCACGGCTTTGATGCGCGCCACGACCTCGCGCGGGCTGAACGGTTTGCAGATGTAGTCGTCTGCCCCGGTGTCCAGCCCCAGCAGGCGGTCGATTTCGTCCACCCGTGCGGTCACCATGATGATGGGCACGGACGAGAAGCGGCGCACGTCACGGCAAATGGCCAGGCCGTCCATGCCGGGCAACATGAGATCCAGCAGCACCAGAACCGGGTCACGCGAGCGAATGGCTTGCACGGCCTCAAGTCCGTTGGGGCAAATGTGGGTGGTGTGGCCGTGCATGTGCAGGTAATTGGCCAACATGTCGGCGATCTTGGCGTCGTCTTCGACGATCAACACCAAGCCAGCATCGGGTGCTTTCATGGCGATTTGGCGGCGCCAGGGTTTGCCACCAGCGGCACGCGCACACAAATGCACAACCCACCCAGTGCCGATGCCTTGGCTTCTACAGTGCCACCATGGGCTTGCACCATGGTTTGCACGATGGACAGACCCAGTCCGCTGCCGTGTGACCCCATCACCGATTCGTTGAAGGCTGGAGAAGGGCTGCGCTGGCGCGACCGGTCTGCCCGGAACAGGGGTTCAAACAGCCATGGCAAGTCAGCCGGTGAAACGCCTGGTGCGGTGTCGTCCACGGTCAAGACCAGAAAAGGGCCTTGTTGCTGCCAGTCCAGAACCACGCGCCCAGGTGCCTGCGTGTAGCGCAGGCTGTTGGTCAGCAGGTTGGAGAGCACTTGTTCCATGCGACCAAAGTCCCATTGGGCCTGCAAAGGTTCGCATGGGAGGTTGGGGTATGTGAGCTGCAGGCCAGAGCGCTTGGCCTGCGGCTCGAAGCGCTGGGCCACCGTTTGCAAGCACGCGAGGGCATTGCCGTTTCGAAAATCACAAGGCAGGCCACCCATGTCTGCAACCGAGAGGGTGTGCAAATCATTCACCAGGCGGGTGAGTTGCAACACCTCATCGCGCAGGCTGCTCAGCACTTCGGGCGTGGGCTGGCGCGCGCCATCTTCAATCGATTCCAGCTCGCCGCGCAGCACGGCCAGCGGCGTTCTCAGTTCGTGGCTGATTTGTGCGACCCAGCGCTTTCTCGTCTGTTCAAGGCGGGCCAACTCTGCCGTCATGGCGTTCACGTCTTCGGTCAATTCCGCCATTTCCAGTGCTCCTGTGGGCGTCAGCCTGCTGGTGCGCTGACCGCTGGCGATGCTGCGTGTGGCCTGTTGGAGCGCCCTGAGGGGGCGGCTCCAACGACCCGCCACCCACCCAGCCGCCAAGACCGACAGCAGCACTGTCCCCGCCGCGATGATGCCCAACCCAAAGTACTGGCGTTGCAAGAAACGGATGTCGAGGCTGTCAGGCTCGGGCTCTGCCGTCAGTTCGACAAAGCCCACCTCTTGTCCGTTCACCTTGATGGCCCGGGTGCTGACACGGGCGCCCACGGGTGGCCTGCGACCGGCCAACCAATGGCCATTGGCATCGCGAATGACCACCCGGTCGCGCAGCGCCGCTCCGGCGCCCATGGGGGGTGGCGGGTGGTAGTTGCCAGGCGGACCGGCCAGCCCGGGAGGGCCGGGTGGCCCGTTGGGCCGGTTGGGTCCATGTGGCCCTGGGGGTGGGCGGTTGGGCCGGCCCGCGCGTCCGTTGAACTCGTCCATCAGCAGGCGCATGCCTTCGCGTTCGTCGGCGACCAGCCAGTCAAACGAGGGGTCGAGCAAGGCTCTGCGTTCCACAATTTGCACCAGCCGCATCAGTTGTTCGTCGTCGCGTTGGCGCAGGTAATCCACAAAGCCGGTTTGCAGGTTCCACACGGTCAGTGCACCCACCACCACCACCGCCAGGACGACGGAGGAGGCGATCAGCAACGACAACTGGTGGGCAATGCGCAAACGCATGAAGCGGATGGTAGTGTGCGGCGCCGGACGGGTGACATGTGCGTCGTTCTGGCCCGTTGGTCGTCAGGGAGCAGGTGGTGCCGGTGGTGGTGAAAAGCCATCGCTCAGCGTGTGCAGGAACGCCACCAGGTCATCGATTTCAGCCTCCGTCAAGGCAGGGCCATCGCCCGGGGCCCGGTTGAACGGGGCCTTGCTGACCTCCAGGTTGCTGAGGTATCGCGCAGGCAGGTCGTTGGGGCGGTCTGAGCCTGCGTACCACCGCTGTGGGTTGCTGTTGCGGGTGGCGTAGAAACTCACCACATCGCGCAGGTTCTTGAACACCCCGTTGTGCATGAAGGCAGGCCGCTGCGCGACGTTGCGCAGGGTGGGCATGCGGAATTGACCGCAAAACTGGTCGCTTGTGGTGCCGGGGGCCACCGAGGGTGGCAACACCGGCACATTGCGCTCTGGGCCGCAGAGACCCAGGTCGAAAAACGCAGGGTTGGCGTTTGCCGGAATGGCGCTGTTGCGGGGTACCCCGGTGGCGTAATACGTGAACTCGGAGAAGGGTGAATCCGCCGGGTTGCCTGAGCTTGGATTCATGAGGTGACAGCCCGCGCAGTTGGCACCCACCGGATTTTGAAACAACGCCAGGCCGCGCGCCTCGGTGGGTGTGAGCGCGACTTGCCCCCGCACCATGGCGTCGTATTTGGAGTTGAAAGGTTGCAGCGCACCTTGCTCGAACGCGGCAATGGCGACCCCGATTTGGGTGAACGCGGTGTTGGGGTTGGCAAAAATGTTGGCCCCGAATTCGCGCCTGAATGCATTTGCGTAGGCGCTTGCCGCAACCTTGGCCACCACGGCCTGGGGGCTGGGGTTGTTCATTTCCAGTGGGTTCAGGAACGGGCCCAGCGCCTGGAGGGCCAACGTATCGGCGCGTCCGTCCCAGAAGTGCCCCCCCACGGCCTCGGTTTTGCCGTCAGCGGTGATGAAGCCAAAGGCCGGCACCAACCCTTGGTAGGTGTTGGTCATGGCATTTCGCAGGCCCAGTGCGCCAGGCAGGCTGCCCAGTGCCACGCCAACGCGCGAGCCATGGTTGCCTGCAAATCCTTGGTCTGGTTGGTGGCAGGCAACACAGGCGGTGCCGGCGGGTTCGGACAAGTTGCGATCGGTGAAGATCTGCCGACCCAACTGCACCAAGCGGTCTTGACGGGCCGCCATGGTTTCAGTGGGCACAGATGCCGTGTCGGTTTGGACCGCTGTGTTGACTTCGGTGCCGGTGGTATCACCCCCGCCGCAGCCGGCCAAGGCGAGTGTCAGCGTGATCGCCAGGGCCCATGGCTTGGATTGTTTGAACATTCAGTCTCCTTCACAAAAGGTGTGAAGAGGACTTTCGTTCTGAACTGTGGATGAATTGTGGAGGCGGGGCGTCTCAGCGAGGTTTGGCCCGGAAGCCCAGCAGGCGGTTGCGCGGGCCATTGCCACCGGTCACTTTGCCGATGTAGGTGGGCAGCACCGCGTGCAGGCTGGCGGGGGCAAGGCCCCACGCCGACAGCGTGGCTTGACCTGCTTCAGGCGCACTGGCCACGTTGTCCACTTCCAGGGACGACAGGTTGTCGGTGCTCATCAAGGGCTCGCCCGGTGCACATTCCATGGCCAGTGCCTGGAAGTAGGCCAGGGCGCGGGGCAGGCCCACCACCGGGCGGGGGTGGCCCACCGCGTCGCCCGCCATTTCTGCCAACTGGCGCAGGGTGAACACTTCAGGGCCCACCGCTTCCACGGTTTGCCCGATGGTGGTGGGGGTTTGCAGGGCGTGCAGCACGGCGCGCGCCACGTCTTCCACCCAGACCGGCTGGAAACGGGTGTCTGCACCGGCCAGGGGGAACACGGGCAGCAGGGTTTGCATGCGCGCAAACAGGTTCAAAAACCGGTCGCCCGACCCAAAAATGACGCTGGGGCGCAGCACAGTCAGGTCCAGACCTGCGGTTTGCAGGGCGGCTTCGCCCCGCGCTTTGCTGCGCTGGTACATCGACGGGGCATCGACACCGGCCCCCAGCGCGCTGATGTGCACCACCCGCTTGATGCCGTTGGCGTGGCAGGCCTGCGCCAGGGTTTGGGGCAGGGTGACGTGCACCTGCTCGAACCGCTTTTCGTTGCCGTGCAACACAGCCACCAGGTTGACCACGGCATCGTGCCCGGCCACCAATTGGGTCAGCGTGGCGGGGTGGTGGATGTCGGCGGTTTGCACGGTCAACAGGGGCAGGTGCTGCACCGCTGCCGCGTTTTTGATGTGCCGCGTGGGCACCGTCATGCGGTGGCCCGCGCGTTGCAGCTGCTCACAAACGTGGCGGCCCAAAAAGCCGGTGCCGCCCAAAACGAGGATGTTTGCCATGGTGGGTTCCTGTGGTGAATGTGGAAAGGGGTGTGGGCCGTGCCGGTCGGCGGTTCAGGGCAGTTCGGTGTTCACGGGCGCGTGCACGCCCGAGCGCGGCCCCACCTGACCCATGCGGGCCTTGAGCGACTGGGGTTGCCCGGTGAGCAGCGCCGCGTAGTTGGTGGTGTTGGCC
Organism: Pseudomonadota bacterium; assembly: GCA_041158605.1. Taxonomy (GTDB): domain Bacteria; phylum Pseudomonadota; class Gammaproteobacteria; order Burkholderiales; family Burkholderiaceae_C; genus JBEBBB01. The sequence goes on along the minus strand of JBEBBB010000238.1, from coordinate 551 downwards.
AGCACGCGTTTCACGTAATCGCGCGTTTCTGAAAACGGGATGTTTTCCGCCCAGATGGCCCCTTCCAGCACCGGCCCGCTGCCCCCGGGCGCGCGCCACTGACGTGGGCGGCTGGGGCCGGCGTTGTAGGCGGCTGCGGCCATGGGCATGGAGCCCTCAAAGTCGTCCAGCACCAGTTTCAAATAGCCGGTGCCGATGGCGATGTTGGTGTCGCGGTCGGTGATGTGTTGGGGCTGGAAGTTCGCGAGCCCGATTTTTTTGGCCGTCCATTTGGCCGTGGCGGGCATGATCTGCATCAGGCCGGAGGCGCCCACGTGCGAGCGCGCGTCGGTGATGAAGCGGCTTTCCTGCCGTATCAGCCCGTACACATAGGCTGGGTCCAGTCCAATGGCGTTGGCCTGTTTCACCAGGGGCGTGCGGTGGGGCGTGGGGTAGCGCTGCTGGTGGTCGGCCTCGGCGGTGGTGCGTTCGCTGGTGTTGATGCAGCGGTCCCACACCTCGCGCTGGCATGCCAGGTCTGCGGCGGCCAGCAGTTCACGCTCGGACATGCC
>JBEBBB010000237.1:0-7788 GCA_041158605.1 Pseudomonadota bacterium | reverse complement strand
GTTGCAACACCGCTTCCAGGCGGCTTTGCAGGCCTTGGGCAGTCGACTCGGTGGAGAAACGGAAATTAAAGTCCACCACCACCGAACCCGGGATGATGTTGCTCGCGCCCGTGCCGCCATGGATGTTGCTGACCTGCCAGGTGGTAGGGGGGAAGTGGTCGTTGCCCTGATCCCAGGTGATGGTGGTCAGCTCTGCCAGGGCGGGTGCCAAGAGGTGGATGGGGTTGCGCGCCAAGTGCGGGTAAGCGATGTGGCCTTGTATCCCTTTGACCGAGAGACGGCCGCTCATGGTGCCCCTGCGGCCGTTTTTCACCATGTCACCGGTGCGGTGCACCGAGGTGGGTTCACCCACGATGCAGTAGTCGAGCCTTGTGCCGCGCCGTTGCAATTCGCGGCAGACCACCACGGTGCCATCGGTGGCCGGGCCTTCTTCATCGCTGGTGAGCAAAAAGGCAATGCTCAGGTGGGGTTCTGGGTTGCGCTGCAAGAAGGTTTCGCAGGCCACCACCATCGCCGCCAGCGAGGTTTTCATGTCGCTGGCACCCCGGCCAAAAAGGTGGCCGTCGCGGTGGGTGGGCGTGAAGGGGTCGCTGTGCCACTGGTCCAGCGGCCCAGTGGGCACCACATCGGTGTGCCCCGCAAAAACCAGGGTGGGGGCGCTGGGGGTGGCGCCTGGCCGCAGGGCCCACAGGTTGTCCACCCGGGCTTCAGCGGGGCCGCTGGGCAGGTGCTCGCAGGTAAAGCCCATGGCGCTGAGGCGTTGGGCCAACAAGGTCTGGCAGCCTGCGTCGTCAGGGGTGATAGAGGGCAGTCCGATCAAGGCTTCGGCCAGCCGCAAGGTGTCGCTCATGGGTGCGTCGGGTGGGTGTCAGTGTTTGACATCCAGGGTGAAATCGGTGAAAGAGGGGCCGTCGTCCTCGGGCTCGGCGTTGTCAGCAGGGGGCAATTCGCCCCGTTTGCTGACCGTGAAATCGTTCTCCAAACGCCACATCAGGTTGCTGGGTGAGTCGGCGTGTGCCAGGCCCTCTTTGCGATCGATTTTGCCCGCCAAAATCATGCGGGCAATGTCGGCCTCGAAGGTCTGGGATTGTTCGGCCATGGATTTTTCCAGGGTTTCGCGAACCCCAAAAAAGTCGCCTTTTTCAATCAGTTCGCTGATCAGGCGGGTGTTGATCAGCACCTCCACGGCAGGTACGCGGCTGCCTTCGGGGGTGCGCAACAGGCGCTGCGAGATCACGCCTTTGAGGGTGGCCGCGAGGTCGGTGAGCAGGGTGGGGCGGACTTCAACGGGGTAAAAACTCAAAATCCGGTTCAGGGCCTGGTAGCTGTTGTTCGCGTGCATGGTCGCCAGCACCAAATGGCCCGACTGGGCATACGACACCGCAGCCGACATGGTTTCACGGTCCCGGATTTCGCCTATCAAAATCACATCGGGTGCCTGGCGCAAAGCGTTTTTTAACGCCACTTGCAAAGATTCGGTATCGGTGCCCACCTCGCGCTGGTTCACGATGGACTTTTTGTTTCTGAAGAGGTACTCGACCGGGTCTTCGATGGTCAGGATATGGCCTGACGTGTTTTCGTTGCGGTGGTCCAGCAGGGCTGCCAGGGTCGTGCTTTTGCCTGAACCGGTGGCGCCCACCACCAAAATCAAACCCCGTTTGAGCATGATCAGATCCGACAACACCATCGGGATGTTGAGGCTCTCCAAGGGGGGGATTTCGGAGGTGATGTAGCGAATCACCACGGCATACGTGCCACGCTGGCGCATGGCGCTGATCCGAAAACGACCCACACCGGCCAGCGGAATGGCGATGTTGAGCTCGCCACTGGCTTGCAATTCGGCCAATTGCTCGGGCGAAATGACCTCGCTGATCAGCGCCAACGGCCCATCAATGGGCAAAATCTGGCTGTTGACCGGCACACACAGCCCATCGATCTTGATCTGGATGGGCGAGTTGGCCGACATGTACACATCGGACGCCTTTTTATCGGCCATCAGCCGAAGCACTTTCTCCATCATGCCCATGGGTATCCTCCTTGATCAGATCCACCGGCCCAAGGCCGGTTCGCTCAATCGCGCAGCAAGTCGTTGATGCTGGTCTTGGAGCGCGTTTGCGCATCGACCCGCTTCACGATGATGGCTGCGTACATGCTGTAGGGTGCGCCGTTCGCGGCGGTTTTGGGCAGGTTGCCGCTGACCACCACCGACCCGCTGGGCACACGGCCGTAGCTGATGTCGCCGGTTTCGCGGTTGAAGATGGGGGTGCTTTGGCCCAGGTAGACGCCCATGCCCAGCACCGCGTTTTCTTCCACGATCACGCCCTCCACCACCTCGGAGCGCGCACCGATGAAACAGTTGTCTTCGATGATGGTGGGGTTAGCCTGCAGGGGCTCCAACACACCACCGATGCCCACACCACCCGACAAGTGGACGCCTTTGCCAATTTGTGCGCAAGAACCCACGGTGGCCCAGGTGTCGACCATGGTGCCTTCGTCAACGTAGGCACCAATGTTCACGTAGCTGGGCATCAAAATCGCGCCCTTGGCGATGTAGCTGCCGCGGCGGGCTACCGCAGGGGGCACCACACGCACACCCGTGGCAGCCATCTCTTGGGGGCTGAGATGGGCAAACTTGGTGGGCACTTTGTCGTAAAAGCCCAGGTCGCCAGAGCGGATCACCTCGTTGTCTTTGAGGCGGAAGCTCAACAAAACGGCTTTTTTGATCCACTGGTGCACAGTCCACTGGCCCACACCGTCGCGGGTGGCCACGCGCAACTTGCCGGTGTTGAGCTGGTCGATCACGTGCTCCACAGCGTCTTGCACCTCCTGGGGTGCGGCTGCGGGCGACAGTTGGGTGCGGTTGTCCCAGGCGTTGTCGATGATTTGTTGCAGTTGTTGGGTCATGGGTTTGGCGGTTGTTTTTAAAGGGATTTCACAAATTCGGCGATCCGCCGTGCGGCTTCTGCACACTCGGCTGTTTCGGCCACCAGGGCCATGCGGACGCGGCCCGCGCCGGGGTTGAGGCCCCGGGCTTCTCGGGCGAGGTAGCTGCCTGGCAAAACCGTCACATTGTATTGAGCCAGCAGGTCGCGTGCGAAAAGCGCGTCGTCTTGGCCATAGCGGTCGGGCACTTTGGCCCAGAGGTAAAAGCCCGCGTCCGGCAGGCGCACGTCCATGACCTCGGCCAAGATCGGTGTGACCTCAGCGAATTTGCTGCGGTATTGGGTGCGGTTGTCCACCACATGGGCCTCGTCCAGCCAAGCTGCTGCGCTGGCGGCTTGCACCACCGTGCTCATGGCGCTGCCGTGGTAGGTGCGGTAGAGCGTGAAGGCCTTGATGAGGTCGGCGTCGCCGGCCACAAAACCGCTGCGCAAGCCGGGCACGTTGCTGCGTTTGGACAGGCTGGTCAGGGCGATCAGGTTGCGGTAGTCGGTCCGGCCCAGCTTGGCCGCCGCTTCCAGGCCGCCCAGGGGGGGCTCGTCGCGGAAATAAATCTCGCTGTAGCACTCGTCCGAGGCGATGACAAACCCGTAGCGGTCGCTCAGTTCAAACAACATGGCCCATTCGTCCAAGGGCATCACGGCACCGGTGGGGTTGCCAGGAGAGCAGGTGTAGAGCAATTGGGTGCGTTCCCACACCTCGGCGGGCACGCTGCCCCAGTCCACCGCAAAATTGCGCTGCGGGTCGCTGGGCGCGAACCAGGGTTGGGCCCCCGACAGGTAGGCCGCCCCTTCGTAGATTTGGTAAAACGGGTTGGGACACACCACCACCGGTTCCACGCCGCTGGTGAAGGCCCTGGGGTTGACCACCACCTGCGCCAGCGCGAACAGCGCCTCGCGGGAGCCGTTGACAGGCAGCACCTGGGTGGTGGGGTCGAGTTGGAGGCCGTAGCGGCGCATCATCCAGGCCGCACAAGCGTTGCGCAGGGCGGGTGTGCCAGCCGTGGCAGGGTAGGTGGCCAGGCCACCATCGGGGGATTGCACGGCCTCGCATAAGCGGTCTTTTAAAAAACCCGGCGTGGGGTGCTTGGGTTCACCGATGCCCAGGCTGATGGGCTTGTGCTGTGCGGAGGGCTGCACACCAGCAAACAGCTGGCGCAAACGTTCAAACGGGTAGGGTTGCAGGCGGTCTAACAAGGGGTTCATCCGCCTATGGTATCGCCGGAAAGGCAGGTTCTTGCGGGGGCCCCCGCTTTGGGCTGGCAAAATGGGGGGTTGCCACCCGCCTGAGTAGCTGCCCGCCGTGCGTTTACACACCATCAGACTGTCCGGATTCAAGTCGTTCGCTGAACCTACCACTTTCCATTTGCCCGGGCAATTGGTGGGTGTGGTAGGGCCCAACGGCTGCGGCAAATCCAACATCATGGACGCCGTGAGGTGGGTGCTGGGCGAGTCCAAGGCCAGCGAATTGCGTGGCGAGTCCATGCAAGACGTGATTTTTAACGGCACCACCAGCCGCAAGCCGGCCAGCCGGGCGAGTGTGGAGCTGGCTTTCGACAACGCCGATCACCGGGCTGGTGGGCAGTGGTCGCAGTTCGCCGAAATCGCCGTGAAACGGGTGCTCACCCGCGATGGCACCAGCAGCTACTACATCAACAACCAGCCGGTGCGCCGGCGCGACATCCAGGACGTGTTTTTGGGCACCGGCCTGGGGCCTCGGGCCTACGCCATCATTGGGCAGGGCACCATCAGCCGCATCATCGAGAGCAAACCCGAGGAGCTGCGCCTGTTTCTGGAAGAGGCGGCTGGGGTGTCCAAATACAAAGAACGGCGGCGTGAGACCGCCAACCGGCTGAACGACACCCGTGAAAACCTGACCCGGGTGGAAGACATCCTGCGCGAGCTCAACACCAACCTGGAGCGCCTGGAAAAACAAGCCGAGGTGGCTGCCCGCTACCACACCCTTCAGGCCAGTGTGACCCTGAAACAGCAACAGCTGTGGTGGCTCAAGCGCCGCGACGCCGAAACCGAGCTGGCCCGCGTTCAGGCCGAGGGTTTAAAGGCCGTCAACGAGCTGGAAGGCCGCATGGCCGACCTGCGCCGCACCGAGGCCGACTTGGAGGCCGTGCGCCAAGCCCACTACGAGGCAGGTGACCTGGTCAACCAGGCGCAAGGGCGTTTGTACGAGGCCAGTGCCGAGGTGGGGCGACTGGAGGCCGAAATCCGCTATGTGGTCGAAGGCCGCCAGCGCGTGCAACAGCGCTTGGTCCAACTGGCCGAACAAATGGCCATGTGGGCCGAGCGCCAGGACACGGCCCAAACCGAGCAGGACAACCTGCTGACCCAAAACGACAACGCTGCCGAGCAGGCCGAGGTGCTGGCCGCCCAGTTGGATGAGCAAGCCAACCAGTTGCCCGGCTTGGAAGACCAGCTGCGGGCGGCCACGCAAAAGGCCAACGAACAACGCGCCGCGGTCACCCAGGTGCAGCAGCAGATCCAGGTGCTGGCCGCCGAGCAGCGCAGCATGGACGACCAGACGCGCCAGTTGCAGCAGCGCCACGACCGGTTGCGGCAGGACCGCCAGGCGGTCGCAGCCCCAGACGAGCAACGCTTGCAAGCCATGCAGGCCCAATTGGCACAAGCCCGCGAGGCCCAAGCCGAGGCCGACGAACGGCTCCAAGGCTTGCAGGAACAAGTGCCCGAGTTGGACGAGGCGCGGCGCGACCGCCAACAGGCCGTCAACCACGAGGCCGCCCAGCTCGCCGACCTGTCCGCCCGCCAAACCGCCCTGAAGGCCCTGCAAGACAAGCTGCGCACCGACGGCAAGCTGCAGCCCTGGTTGCAGCGCCACGGCCTGGACGGCTTGGCCGCCCTCTGGACCCGTTTGCACACCGAAGCCGGGTGGGAAACCGCCCTGGAGGCCGCCCTCCGCGAGCGCTTGCAGGCGCTGGAGATTTCGCGTCTGGAAACGGTGCAGGCCTTCGCCCAAGACGCCCCACCCACCCGGTTGGCGTTTTACAGCCCCCCCAACAGCCCCGAGGTGGTGGGTGAGCCCCCCCTTGAGGGTCTGACCCCCTTGTCACAGCGCCTGCGTTTGCACGACGCGGGCCTGCAGGCCTTGTTGGTGGGGTGGCTGCAGGGGTGTTACACCGCCAACAGCCTGGACGAAGCCCTCGCCCTGCGCGAGCGTTTGCAAACCGGGCAGTCTATTTGGGTGGCCTCGGGCCACGCCGTGTCTCGGCACAGCGTGGGGTTTTACGCCCCAGATGGCGAACAATCCGGCCTGATGGCCCGCGCCCAGGAAATCGAGAACCTGGACAAGCAACTCCGCGCTCAGTCGCTCATCCACGACGAGGCCCGCACCGCCCTGGCCCGGGCCGAATCCGCCTACGCCGACGCCACCCAACGCCTGGTGCAGGTGCGCCGGGAAGCGGCCGAGGGCCAAAACCGCTTGCATGGCCTGGAGGTGGAAACCCTGCGGTTGGAGCAGGCCGCCGAACAGGCCCGCGCCCGCAGCGAACAGATCGACCAAGACCTGCTGGAAGTGGACGACCAGTTGGAGGCCCTGCAAGAGCGCCGTGTGACCGCCGAGGCCCGTTTTGAGGAGCTGGACATGCGGCTGGCCGACGGACAAGAGCGCCACGCCCAGCTGGAAGACGGCGTGATCGATGCCGAGCGCCGTTTGGGCCAGGCCCGTGAGCAGCTGCGGGCCCTGGAGCGCCAAGCGCAAGAGGCCACCTTCGCCCAACGCAGCCTGGCCTCGCGCCAGTCCGAGTTGCAACGCACCCTCGAAACCGCGGCCCAGCAAATCCGGGCCCTGACCGACGAAAACCAGCGCGCCGAAGACGAGCTGGCCCGTTTGTCCGATGCCGCAGCCCAGGGCGGGTTGCAGGGGGCGCTGGACACCAAGCTCCAGCGCGAAAAAGACCTGGCCGCCCAACGCAGCCGTTACGACGACCTGACCGCCAAGCTGCGCGCCAGCGACGAGCACCGCCTGCGCATCGAACGCGAATTGGAGCCCCAGCGCCAACGCATCACCGAGTTCCAACTCAAGGAACAGGCCGCCCGGTTGGGCCTGGAGCAGTACAGCCAGTTGTTGGCCGAGGCCCAAGCCGACCTGGCCGCGTTGGCAGCAGGCATCGAGCAAGACGACGTGCGCTTGCACGGTCTGCAAAGCGACATCGACCGCTTCAACCGCGAGATCACCGCCTTGGGCGCGGTCAACCTGGCCGCGCTGGACGAGCTGACCAGCGCCCGCGAGCGCAAAGGGTTCCTGGACAACCAGACCAAAGACCTGACCGACGCCATGCAGACGTTGGAAGACGCCATCCGCAAAATCGACGCCGAAACCCGCGACCTGCTGGGCAGCACTTTCGAGACCGTCAACGGCCATTTTGGCAAGATGTTCCCCGAACTGTTTGGTGGGGGGCAGGCCCGCCTGGTCATGACCGGAGAAGAAATCCTGGACGCTGGGGTGCAAGTCATGGCCCAACCACCGGGCAAAAAGAACCAAACCATCCACCTGTTATCTGGTGGCGAAAAAGCCCTGACCGCCATCGCCTTGGTGTTCGCAATTTTCCAGCTCAACCCCGCGCCGTTCTGTTTGCTCGACGAGGTGGACGCGCCCCTGGACGACGCCAACACCGAGCGGTATGCCAAACTCGTCAGCAGCATGAGTTCTGAAACCCAGTTCCTGTTCATCAGCCACAACAAAATCGCGATGGAAATGGCCAAACAACTGATAGGCGTGACCATGCAAGAGCAGGGCGTTTCGCGCATTGTGGCGGTCGATATGGAAACCGCCGCTGGTTTGATGGAGACACACACGTGATAAGCACCTTGCAACTGG